>JAGLNY010000300.1 GCA_023139255.1 Spirochaetales bacterium | reverse complement strand
TGGATATGGAATTAAAAGCTCTGGAAAAGGTGTCAGTAAAAGATGAACTAAATTTTTAGTCCCGACTCCTGAATAACTACACCGTTCTTATTCAGGAGGTTAAGAGATGCCCGGTCAACAATAGAGCTATCTTGCTTACCGTATGCCCATTCTTTTCATATTTCGGCTTTTTCGTGAATATATCGGGTGTAAAGGAGATGGCTCTTGCTCATACGCAGCCCTCTTGTTATTGTTCATCCTCTACATCCGCATTAAGTACTATCTGAACCTCAAGCCCTTTACAATCCCTAAACATGTTTCTCTGTTTTACCGGTAATTCCCTGCCATTTACCAGTATGGTTTGTACCCTTTCAGGTGCAAACGGCAGGATAAATTCTACGGGTGTTAATTGCGGAAACCTGGCAGTAAGATGAAAAACCTTAGTGCTTAATTTCCAGATTAATTCATTCCCGCACCAATTGACTTCCACTGAACTAGATATTGCAGGTTGAGGTGCAAGGCGTATACATCCATGGCTACCAAATCTGAGCTGCAGCCCTGCTACATGCTCTAATAAAAACATCGCCGGCCAAGCTCCTCCTCCCTGAGATGTTGCGCGGCTTGGAACAGTCACCCACCCTTCAGCATCTTTTCTTCCCTTGATAGCCCAAACTTCCCCAAAAGTATTGTTTTCACTAAACAGGTGGCGAGATAAGCGATTTCGAAGAATATCAACTGCAAACTGGTAATACCCAAATCGTATAAGGCCTTCCAGAATTCTATATAAGAAGTTAATGGTTGCTTTTGAAAGTTTTTCAGGTGCCCGTTTCCATTCACGTACAATACGGTATGCCTGTTCTCTTGTCACCAATCCCAGATAAAGCATTATTCCCTGACTATGCTCACTTGTGTTTTTACTCTTTTCACCATCCAGTAAATTATCGACAAAAAGACCGCGTTCCTCATCCCAGAATTCACTTTTAAGCAGTTTTCCTATCCGGTTATAACGACCATCATAATCATTTGCTTCTCTGTCTTTTTCCAGAATACGCGAAATACGGGCCCCAACATCCAAATTCATCATATACATTGCATTGAGAAGAAGCATTTCCCCACAGCGATCCAGATAGGCCCAATCAAACCAGGGGAAAAAACTGCTTTCAGTAACTTTAAAAAACTTTTCAACCTCTAACAACCCGCGCTGATTGATAAGACCATCCCATAATGCCAGGAATTTTTGAATTGACTCCCAATGGTAGCTTAATATGCTTTTATCGCCAAATATGATAAATTGCTTCCAGATTTGTTCAACATGTGAAAAACCATGATCGAAAGCCGCGCTTATAGTATTTCCCTTACCTGGACAGGAATCCTGATAAAGACCGTTTGCCCTTTGTGATTGGGTGAGTGTACGTAAATAACGCCGAATAATTGGGGCATCACCATGGATTGCAGCAGTAGCTTGAGCAAGATTACTTACATCGCCCGCGTATTGACGTCCTTCCCGGGAAGCATTATCCATAAATAGGTCAATGGTACAGGTTTCAGCAGTGTTGCAGGCTGCTTCCCAAAAATTCTGTAACTGCGGATCTGAACAGAGGAAAGATGTTGTGGTTTGCCATCCCTGGCCTATCCGCTCTGCATTGATAAGGCGCAGGTAAACAGGTTCAGCGCAGGCTCTTTGTGTAATTTGCACATATCTAAACTGTCTCCAGTGATAAGAACGCCATCGATTCCAGCCTGTTCCGTCAAGTTCAATACTATCTGCCCAGGATGTACGCGTTGACCGGTAAGGGAAAACCCTTCCCTCCACCAGATTTGGCCCATATCCTATATGCAGATTTGCGCCGGATGGTCCTTTTGCCTCAATAACAAGATGTGCATTACACAACTCCCCGAAATCGAGAATCAGCGTTGGGACGTGATTACCATCCCAGGTATCCTCACTTTCCTGAAGATCCGAATTACGGAGAGTGCAAATTTTATCTCCTGAGACCAATAAATTACATTCATCATCTATACTTGCTTTTATCAGGGGGATTATCGCCTCAAGAGTCATTCTAAGCCCAATATCAGGACCGTCAAATTGCTCTATTATCTCCCCGGCCTGTATGTGCACAGGAAGCTGTTTCTTTCTATTTAAAAGTGGAATATCTCTCTTAACCAGCTTAAGCTAGGGAAGTGTATTACCGTCTATCCCATTCCCCGCCGCGTCACCCAAAACAACAGCAGGTTGCCAGCCATCGGTGCTGGAATCTGCATGATGCCAGTCTGCCGGGTCTTTTCCAAAACTATAGTGTTCCTGATGATACATGTCATTCAGAAACGGAGCTTCGGGATCCCATCCACAGGCAGGTCTTGTTACCCATGTTTCATCAGTTATTAATTTAAATGGAACATTGTCAACGTTTCCTTCTATCTGACACAGGAGACCAGCGCGGGTTTTAGGAATAAACCAATTAGTATGATTTTCCCCTATAATTGTGTCCCTGTCAAAATTTACCAGGACAGCAATAACGTTTTCGCCTGGTTTTAACAAGTGATTTATATCATACACATCGAAACTTTTCTCTTCAGGAAGCCCCAGTGCAGGACCTTGATTAACCCATTCTCCATTAATCCATAACTGAAAGAAACGCTCTGCCGTAATCAGGCAATGCATGGCTTCAAATTTGGCATTAAGGGTAAATTCTTTTTTAAAGAAAACAAATTGATTAAATTCCG
>JAGLNY010000030.1 GCA_023139255.1 Spirochaetales bacterium | reverse complement strand
GTACAGGTTATAATCAGCTGTTTGAGAGCATAGGTGGAATTACTGAGAGATTCAATGATCACACGGACGGTTCTGTTGAGAATAGGCTCACCCTGTAAAGAGTAAAATTCCTTTTTTACGTGATCTCCTGATGTTTGTTTAAACCTTAAACTGAGCCCTGCTGCAGTTATTAAAACAGAGACGGAAATCCGGACAGCCATCAGGCTTCCAGTCTTGTGAAGATCATCTCCTCAATCTCTTTTTTGTCTTTAATAAAAGAAAATGACATTTCATCTATAAGGATTTTTAACGCATTATCAAACAGTTTGCGTTCCTGAACCGGAAGCTCTTTAATTTTACTTCTGTGGTATAGTGCCTGGACAACAGATGCAATTGAAACAACTGTTCCCAATTTGAGAAGGTCTAAATTCATTTGATAGCGGAGCTTCCAGTCAATAGTTACAGGTTCATAGATGCTGGATAGTGATTCCAGCGCTTCCTGTGCCTCTTCCGGGGTGACGATTCCCCTGATTCCCAGCTCCTCAGCTTTGTCAACGGGAATCATTACGGTCATGTCGGTTATATCGAGATAAATAATATAATAGGATATTGCTTTCCCTTTAAAATCCCTGTCCTCAATGTCCTTGATAATACCCACGCCTTGAAGCGGGTACACTATATGCTCACCTATTGAAAATGCCGTTTTTGTGGTTGTAGAACTCATAGAACGCATTATACTCAAAACTGTCAGGATAGTCAAAGGTAATGAAATACTGTATAATGAAATAATGAAAAACGAACGGTTTTCGGGAATTCTTCTGCACCCGACATCGTTACCCGGTCCTTATGGGATTGGGGATTTCGGATATGAAGCGTATAAGTTTGCGGATTTTATTTCATCCTGTTCCGCGAAACTCTGGCAGATACTTCCTCTTGGTCCTACAGGGTATGGAAACTCTCCATATTCGGCCAGATCCACCTTTGCCGGAAACATCCTGTTGGTAAGCCTTGACCTGCTGGCCGATAAGGGGCTGCTGTCCGAAAAACAACTTCAGGGAAAACCCGGATTCCGGGATGAAGCAGTCGACTTTGCACTGGTGGAATCCTGGAAAAAAAACCTGCTGACAGATGCGGCTGAAAAATTCCTTGGTTCTGCGGCGGGAGAGGATGCAGCCGAATATAAATCTTTCTGCACCAATAACAAAAATTGGCTTGATGATTATGCCCTCTTCACTGTAGCGACAGAAAAATATAATGATTCAAGATGGTTCCTGACATGGGATCATGGGCTTGGGTATCGGAATCCTGATGTCCTTGACAGGTGGAGGAAGGACTATTCCGGCAAAATCGAGATTCAGAAAATCCTGCAGTACTTTTTTTATGAACAATGGTCTGCGTTAAAGCAGTATGTTAATCGTAAGGGAATACGGTTTATTGGGGATGTGCCCATATTTGTGGCTGCTGACAGTGCGGATACCTGGGTAAACATTGATTTATTCAAGATTGATGAGAGAGGAAAATTTTCTGCTCAATCGGGAGTTCCACCTGATTTTTTTAGTGACACAGGACAACTTTGGGGCACCCCGGTATATGATTGGGACCGCAAAGAAGAAGATATTCTGCAATGGTGGCTGCTGCGGATCAGAAAAGCTCTGGAGCAGACTGATATTGTCAGAATTGATCATTTCAGGGGATTGGAGGCATACTGGGAGGTTGGGGTCGGCGAGAAGACAGCGGTGAACGGCAGATGGGTTAAGGCACCAGGTAAAAAACTGTTTGATCAGATTCAGCGAGAACTGGGGAACATCCCGATCATTGCTGAAGACCTGGGGGTGATGACTCCTGAAGTTGTGGAGTTGCGTGATGGTTTCAATCTCCCCGGAATGAAAATCTTCCAATTTGCCTTTGACCGGATTGGATCCGGCAGACTGAATGCGGCGAATGATTTTCTTCCCCATAATTATCCTGAAAACTGTGTCGCTTATACTGGTACACATGATAATAACACCACACTTGGATGGTACCAGAGCCTTAATGAAGAAGATAAGGATCTGGTACGAAGGTACCTTGCCAGATCCGGGGATGATATTTCCTGGTCCATGATGCGTCAGGTAATGGTATCCCGGGCTCAGTATGCGATTTTCCCTATGCAGGATCTGCTGTCTCTCGGGGAAACGTGCCGGATGAATACTCCCTCAACTGTAAGCAGTAGAAATTGGTCGTGGAGAATGCTTCAGGGAGCGGCGGATGAGTTGACTGCTTCCAGGTTCAGGGAGATGGTTCAACTGTATGGAAGGGATTGAGCTGCTTTTTGTTAGGGAGCCGTCTTAGAGCAAATTTGAGTCTTTCAGGCTGGGCTCGTGGGTATCAAAATATTTGAGCGGGTGGATATCCAGCAGATTAGGGTACCAGCCGGAAACAATATCTGTATTGATAAAATTAACTGATACTCCATGTGATATAGGGATTACTGCCGCTTGCTGAAGAATAATATTCTCCGCTTCACGGAAGTAGAGAAATCGTTTTGCATCATCTTCCTGTTCAAGACCTCTTCGAATCAGTGAGTCAAATTCCGGATTCTGGTATTTTCCCGGATTAAAGTTGCTGTCTGACAACCACATATTCAGAAAACTGTACGGGTCGTAGAAATCACCTATCCATGTAATGAATCCCATGGTGTAGGGGGAATTTTCCGGGTCTCCCAGATAGACCGAAAATGGGACAACATCAGTAATCACGGTAATTCCGAGTTCAGTACTCCAGATATCGGTGATCCGGTCAGTCATCTCCTCTAGAGCTTCGCCGGGGTGAATAGCCAGATGGATTAGCGGCAAGCCGCTGCCTTTAGGAAAACCCGCTTCCTCAAGAAGCTGGAAAGAAAGTTCGCGGTTGGATCCCGGGATGCCGCCGGCACCATAGTAGAGTGTGTCCTGGGGAACCAGTGTATCGGTTGGATAGAGATAATTCCCGCTTTCCCTAAGTTCGTCCCAGGGGATAAGGAAGGACAGGGCTTTGCGAACCTTCGGCATTGAATACGGACCGGAATTCTCTGAAAAATAATAAAATCCTGTTGAGTATTCAGGATAGACGATAACGTCATCTTCATCATATAAAAGCGGTATTGGAATATAGGCTTCTGACCAGTGGACAAGTTCTCCTGAGAAATCAATGAGCAGAGCAAGGCCTGATTCCCGTAGTTCAATCCGGATATGCTCTGATTTTACATTATCTTTATCCCAATAATATGGATTTTTCTCCAAATATATTTCTTCCTCATTTGCCGCAGCAATTCTATAAGGACCGCTGCTTATGAATGTTTCAGCTGTAATGTTGTCGAGGTTAAGCAAGTTGTCGGGATGGATTGCCGTAAATATGTGATGGCATAATATATTGAGAAGATACGGAGCCGGTGTGATAAGTCGCAGCTCGAGAGTGTAACGGTCAAGGGTCCTGATTCCTACGCTGCTTTTGTTTGTTGCCCGACCGGTACGGTATGCACGAACTCCTTTGATGATATCAAGAAGAGATGCCATATCCCCCGCGGTTTCCTGATTAATAAAGTGGAACCATGTGTCGAAGAATGTATATGCTGTTATAGGGTCGCCATTGCTGAACCGGGCATCTTTTCGTATCGAGATGGTCCATATCAGCCCGTCATCAGAAGTTTCAATGGCATTTGCCGCACCGGGTACGGGATCCAGTGTTGCTGGATGATATGTTACCAGCCCTTCTGCTATTGCTGTGAGAAGCTGAGCTGAGTTGATATTTGTTGATTTTTGCGGGTTGAAGGTAAACGGCTCCTCGTTCATATCAATTGCTATGACAAACTCAGATGATTTACGAAGCTGGACCGGGGAGTTTGATTTTTCGGGGATAAAATCAGCCGCTGTAAGAGCAGGAAGGGCTGAACTTATAAGAATTATAGATACAAGTATTTTTCTTATTAATGTGCGCATATAGTTTCCCTTGCCTGGGAGTATAAAGCATTTTTCTTATAGTGTCATTGTTTTACTTGCTTTTGGTTTTGGTTTTTTTACTAATAAAGCTGACAGAGATTTACTCTGTCTGTATACTGTTTAATATGCAGAGTAAGAAGAAGATTGAGAAGCATTATTCCTCCCGTGTAAACTCCCGGGACAAGGGATTCAAGATACTGGATTGGGAGAGTGAGGATGCTCACCTTGGTCGGTTTAATGCCCTGACGGATCAGCTTGATCTTACCGGGATGACACTTCTTGATGTCGGCTGCGGTTTGGGTGATTTATACGGATTTCTCCGGGGAAAAAATATCGATGTCTCTTATACCGGGATTGATATTCTTGATACTATGGTGAAAGAAGCAGCCGTACGCTATCCTGAAGGAGATTTCATTTCGGGTGATATGTTTTCCCGGGACATGTTTGAAAATGGGGCGTATGATATTGTCTACAGCTCAGGTATTTTCAATTTAAATCTGGGAAACAACAGGGATTTTCTGCGGGCAGCACTGCCGGTTTTTTTTACGGTAGCAGAAAAGTGGGTTGTGTTTAATCTGCTTGATCCGGATCATCCTGTGCAGAGCGAAAAGTATGCTTATTTCAATCCTGAAGAGGTGCTCCCCTGGGTCTCCGAATATTCCAGTCATATTTGTGTAGTTCGGGATTATGTCCCTCATGATTTTACTATAATAAGTAAAGTGGAAAATTAACACACATGATATCACTGAGTGAATCAAAGAATGGTTTTAGAAAGACCTGTCAGCAGGGAATGTAAGAATTTGCCTTGTTCTACAGTGTTCCCATGCACAGAATTAGAGAGTGTTGTAAAAATATCTTCTATACGGAAATATGTCCCTTTCAGAAGATTTTCCAGGTAAACAGCATGCTCTGTAATGCCCATAGAAAAATTTTCAGGAAGATTGATTGTATGTATTTTTCCCTTAACAATATTCAGTGCTGCAGGAAGGTTTACGGGTTCAGGATGACAAAATTGACAATGCACTGTAACAGTAAAGGCAGGAGTTTTTCCGAGTAACCAATCCCGTTCCGGAAGCATGTCGTATAATTCGGTAATACCCTTTAGCCGGCGGGCTTCTGATTCATCAATGTACTGGTTTGTTTGAACCGGTTTTTGTGTGAAAGAAGAAACTACTGCATTATATATTTTTTCATGAGTGAGGGTGGGATCAATTGTTGTAAGATTTATAACAGATGCCGGTACAGATTTTGTTCCTCTTGATTTGGAGACTGATTTGTCGGGAGTAAGGTACGATTCAAGTTTACTCAGATCTGCATCTACAAGGAGAGTTCCGTGGTGATAGGCTTTGTCACCTGAGATCCTGTAGGCACTCCCTGATATTTTTTTATCCTGTGCCAGAATGTCATTTCTTGGAGAGGTTTCTGCCTGGATTCCAAGACGCTTCAAGGCTTGGACTAACAGACCTGTTGCTGCTGCACGGTTAAACTTCTTTCGCGGGGTCATATAACTGTAATTTATATTTCCAGGATCATGATATACTGTTCCCCCGCCGCTGAATCGGCGATAAAACGGCACATGATCATCTTTCATTAACTTAAGACTGCATTCGAGCCAGGGGTTTTGGTTTCTTCCGATAATAACTGAGGGATTGTTCCTGTAGAGAAGGAGGATATATGATCCAGGCTGCATGTTCCGGAAGAGAGACTCCTCCATGGCAAGGTTGAGCTGTGGATTTAATGATGTACTGATGTAAACTGTGACATCTGTCATATTCTTACTGTATACAGTGTCAGGTCAGGTTTGTAAAGCTGTTCGAATCCCCGATAATTGATGTGCATCCCGGCAACTGGCATCTGCTTTGATTTCATGATATATAAAGAGTATGAATATCATTTTGTTTGAGTCATATCCTGAGGATGGCAGAATTTTGCTTTCGGATGAAAGAGGAAAGCATATCATGAAGATCCTTCGCTTGCAGGAAGGTGACAGCTTTCTTATGGGTATTATTAACGGATTTACCGGCAGGGCGGTTATTACCGGAATGGATTCAGAATCCCTGACTATTGCATGGAAACCGGAAACACCGCCGGTTCCGCTGTTCCCTGTAACGCTTTTAGTTGCCCAGGTGCGGCCGATTTGCATGAAAAGGATACTGCGGGAGGCTGTAAGCTTTGGAGTGGGTAAAATAGCTGTAACCGGGACTGATACTGGGGAGCGTTCGTATAGGGATGCCAGGCTCTGGAAAGACGGGAAATATACTGAAAATATATTAAGTGGTGCCCAGCAGGCTGGAGAGACAGCAGTTCCGGAAGTAGAGCTGTTCAGTTCCCTTGATACGGCATTGGCCGGGATGGGGCACCGTGATACCGGGACGATGTGCATTGTACTTGATAATGTTGATCCGGATTCCCGGCTCTCGACTATGCACATTCCGTCCGGGGGGAATTATATTCTGGCTGTCGGCCCGGAAAGGGGATGGTCTGACCGGGAGCGGGAACTTCTTGCTCAAACGGGTTTTATTTCTGCAGGATTAGGAGTAAGAACTTTGAGGACAGAGACTGCCTGTTCAGCCGGATTGTCGCTTCTTCTTGGGAGATTGTGTTGGATTTAATTTATAGTGACTTCACGTGGACTATAACGCTAATTGCCCCTGGAGCAGTTATCTGGTAGAGTGAGATGGATCGGGAGTCACGATTTCAGGAGAGTAATAGATATGAGTTTTTGGCTGGCTATTGTAATAATTGTGAGTGTTGGTTCTATAACAGAAGTACTCAGGCAGTACTTTAAGAGAAAAGAGAGAGGTTCAGATATTTCCGAGCAAAAACTTCAGGAACTCATGCGCGTATTAGGGAAGCATGAAGATCGGTTGAGCAACCTTGAAACCGTTATCCTGGAAATAGATAAAGATAAGAAATACGATAATTTGTAAAAACTTGGAGGCCTCATGGCGCATTGCACAGTACCGGAAGCAGAAGCAATTCTTGATAAATCTTTCCCTGTCCTTGATAAGGGATTTGTGCGGTTGATTGATTATCTCGGGTCTGATGACCGGATTGTACAGGCTGCACGGGTATCGTACGGAGAAGGAACAAAGTCATACCGCAAGGATAAAGGACTTATTACGTATCTTCTCAGGAATGATCACACGTCCCCTTTTGAGCAGGTTAATATTACATTTCATATAAAAATGCCGATATTTGTTGCGAGGCAATGGATACGGCACAGGACTGCAAGAGTTAACGAAATTTCAGGTCGATACAGCGTAATGGCAGATGAAAGCTATATTCCCTCAGATGAAAACATTTCGTATCAAAGCAGCGATAATAAACAGGGCCGCAGTGACGAGCCTGTTCCTTCTGAAATTTGTGAGAAAGTTAAAAAGCTGATCGAAGAGGATCAGAAGCGCACGTATGCTGTATATCAGGAACTTCTTGATATGGGTATTGCCCGGGAATTGGCGAGGGTAAATCTTCCTTTGAGTCTCTATACAGAATGGTATTGGCAGATGGACCTGCATAATTTGTTTCATTTCCTTCAGTTAAGAATGGATATGCATGCTCAGTATGAGATACGTGTATTTGCAAAAACTATTTTCGAAATTGTTAAGAAAATATGCCCGGTCGCCTGTGAGGCTTTTGAGGATTACAGGTTGGGAGGGGTAACGTTTACACACGGGGAAATTGAGCAGATAACAGCGATTTCTGATACGGAAAAATGTACGTTCACAGGTCGGGAAAAGGAAAATTTTCTAAAAAAATTGCGGGTAATAGCGGGTAAGTTTGATCGATAAAAAATTTACTTCAGCATGGATGGATCAGGCCGTTCCTCAAGGAGTTCAGGATTCTCAAGGTGTTCGCGTAATATTCTCATCGCTTTCATAAAATAAAATCCTTCAGCAATTCTTTCATCAATAGTGATTCCTAATTGAATGGTGTCCTTGATATACTCATTATCATTTTCATCAAGAATTTTTATTCTATGGAGTTTTCCCAGTGTAACAAAAAACGAGGTTGTTCCCCATTCATACAGATGGTGGTAAGGTGGATTGGGAATATTGATACTTCCCAGGTTTGCTATGAAGGCTGAAACATGCAATCCGTCTACATCGCGAATGCGTTTTGGAAGACGACCTTTCCTATCCCAGCGTTTCATGATCAATACAGCTATCTTCAGGAGCCATTTCGGCAATCGCAGCAGGAATCTTATAAGGGATTCGTCGTCATATTCTTCATCCCGCATGGCAGAATTTATTGCCTGACGCATTATTGCCGCAACTTCCTCGAAATTCATATCTTCTTCGAACTTGACAATGGTTTTATGTTCGGGAGAATCTTCATGGAGATCCTTTTTAACTATAAAATTAAATGATATTTCATTCCTTTGCCAGTATTCATAATCTGAAATAAATCTGTTAAGACCTGGTCTCAGAGCAATGGTTCTGGTCATTGCAGCCATAATAAGGTCAAATATCCTGTATTTGCGCTCATCGGCTTCACGATTTTTTTTCTGAATGAAATGAACGGCATTTGTCATCTCTATATCAAATTTATAATATACAAGAGAATCGCATCTGCGTTTCATAAGGTAGGGAAAAATTCTATTAAATAGCTTTAAATCAGTAACCGGAACGGCATCGTTTCTTTTTGGCATCTGTATATCCTTCTGTAATTCAGCAGAATGAAAAATCAGGCACTCCCGTAAAATTTTCTAGTTATGACAGCTTTAACTGTCCCGGGTTCTGGTTTCCCATTAGTCTACTTACTGGTAAAAAAACAGCTGTTTTAAGGAATTATCCTTTATAACGGATTGTTTCCTATAGACAGCATCTGGAAATCTTAGCAATGTATGAATTTTAAAAAATATATATAAATTTGCTTATTTCCAGAATTTATCAAAGACTTTTTGCACGCTATTTATATTTATGTAGATCCAACAAGCCTTATAGTATTATAATCCCATTTCTCTTATCTCGCAAGTAGGATTTTCCGCATATAAGACTTTTTCATATCAAACTCAAAATTTGCATTGTTTTCATAGCTTCTTCCAAACACAGCATGCCAGAGTGAATGAGGTTCCATACAGAGATAGAAAAAAACTTGATTTCTCCATTCTGCATTGAATGAATTGAAAATATGTGAGAATAATTTTACCTTTGTAGAATCATCATATGAATATTTCCCTGAAGTCTCTATCAAGGGGATTTGCAGAACTTTACTGCTTATCCCGGATTCCCGAAGTTTGCGAAGGACAGGTTTAATAAACGTGAGAGTACCTAGAGAAATCATCACTGTTTTCACTGGTGAGAACATCTGCTGGATTGAGTTGATGATTTCTTGATATTCATGTTCCCACCCCTCAAAATAGACAATTGGATGGAAATGGAAACCCACTAGAATACCTTTATCTGATAACTTTCTTGCTGCTGTAAGACGTGATTTCAATGAGGCTGTCCGATGCTCCTCGTTGCTGATAATTGTAGGTGCATTCAGGGACCATGTTATTATTACATTTGGAGGAATTGTCAGGGTATCTGCCCAGGAAATTACTGCGGATTTAGTTTTCAGTTCAAGGATTACGTTGGGATTTTTTTCTGCAAAAACAAAAAGATCTGTTAGAATATTGTTTTTGTTACCCCACATCAGGGAGTCAGATGATTGTCCGGTACCTATATGATAGAGTGTATCTGGATCCAATTTTAGTGCATGTAATTTTTCAGAAAGATTGTGATGAAAGTATATTTTCTGGCTGTCATAAAAAGATTGGATTGAACAATAACTACAGGCATATCCGCATTGTTCAACAGCATCCAGAGTTAGAAGGTTACAGCAGCGTGTTCTTTCCCCGGCAACAGGGCAGACTCCAAGTATGGTATCTTTAGTGTCATTTTTTTCAAGGTACTCAAAAGTTATAGTTTCACGATTTTTTCCAGAGAAGCCCGTATAGGAAATCGGATTACTTCGCAGCAAATCAATCTTTGAAAACAATCTGCGTAGTATCAGCTTGCTTCTATTATTACCTGACAGTTTTTCAGTACCTGATTCATCCCAAAAAAAAGAGATGGGCTTCTCCTCCCATTGTCTAAGGTCTGCTGCAACTTCAATAAGTTTCCTGGTATTCTGGAGAGAAAGCCTAAAACCTTCTGATTTCAGCTTGATGAACAGCCTGTCCTCTTTCGGAAGGATGGTAAAAAGTGATGATGAAAATAGTTGTGATGTGCCGATATTCTGTTTTATGTTACTCATTTCTGTGTGTGGATTGTATAGCGCTGATACAATTCTGTAAAGTGGAATAAAAACAGTAGTCAAATTTAACAGTGGTTTTTCTTTCCTGTAAGTTGTATCCTGCAAACGAAGTGTCTAAAGAATTTATAGAGATGAAAGAAACAGTACGTATATTTCCGCATAACCCTGGTGTTTACCTTATGAAAAATGAGAAAGACAAAATCATTTATGTTGGTAAGGCAAAAGATCTTCGTAAACGAGTTCTTTCATACTTTACAAGCGGTAGGGATTTGAAGACACAGGTGCTGGTGAAAAAAATCCATAGTATTGAATTTATTGTAACGGGAAATGATTACGAGGCACTGATACTTGAAAATAACCTGATAAAAAAATGGACTCCACGTTATAATATAAATCTGAAAGATGGTAAATCTTATCCGGTAATCAGAATAACTCATGAGGATTTTCCCAGGATATTTAAAACAAGAAG
The DNA here is from genome assembly GCA_023139255.1 of Spirochaetales bacterium. Classification (GTDB taxonomy): domain Bacteria; phylum Spirochaetota; class Spirochaetia; order JABMQR01; family JABMQR01; genus JABMQR01. Next base: position 3,619 of record JAGLNY010000030.1, on the reverse strand, counting down.
AATCATCCAGGATGGATCAGAGTATTTTGGTCCATTTGTTGATGTAGGAAAACTTGATCAGTATCTTGAATTGATTGAGAAGCTGTTCCCCTTGAGAAAATGCCGCGGACCCTTACGAAAACGATATTCCCCCTGTCTTTATTATCATATAGGAAGATGCAGTGCTCCATGTGCCGGATATATTACCAGAGATGAGTATAGAGTACAGGTAGAAAAAGTACGGAAGATGCTGTCAGGGGATACGAGTGAAATTGAGGATCGGTTGAGAAAAGAGATGCAGGCAGCTTCGGAAAGCATGAAATTTGAGCATGCGGCAGAGGTAAGGGATACTCTTACTGCATTGGAATCAGTATATACAAACCAGCAAGTGGAAGATTTTAATCTGGAAAAACGTGATTATGCAGCATGTGCAATGAGACAACACCTTTGTACTATTTCAATATTTCAGATGAGAGAAGGAAAATTGATTGGCCGTGAAATGTTCAGGGCGGAGACTTTTGGGAGCGAGACTGATATTTTGGCTGATTTTGCCCTTCAGTATTATCGCGAAACTGAGGATGTGCCGAATTATTTATACGTCTCCCATGATGTAGATACAGAACTGCTTCAGGGGTACTTTGATAATGAACTGTCAGCAAAGATGCAGGCAGTAAAACCTGAAGACGGAAAGCATTACAGGATTCTGAAAATGGCCCTTGAAAATGCTGTTATGGATGTAGAAAAGCGATTGAGAAGCAGGGGAAATATCTCAGGGCTGGAAGCTCTCAGGGAGGATCTTGGATTGAAAGATCTACCGCGGAGAATTGAAGGCTTTGATATAGCCCAGTTGTCTGGTAAGTATCCCGTAGCTTCCTTAATCTCATTTTTCAATGGAAACCCGGACAAAAAAAATTACCGTCGTTTTCATATAAAAACCCTGGAAGGCCGGATTGATGATTATGAGGCAATTCGTGAAGCCGTTGCAAGGCGATATACGAGAATTGTGAATGAAGGTCTGGAAGAGCCTGATCTTATTCTGATAGACGGAGGCAAGGGTCAGGTTAACGCTGCAAGGGAGATACTTGATTCTCTTGGGCTTACTGGTATTCCGGTAATTGGTCTTGCTAAAGAGTTTGAGGAGATTCATTTTGCTGAGAGAGATGAACCTTTGCGGCTTCCGCCTGGTTCGGAAGCCTTGAAAGTTCTTCAAGGAGTGCGGGATGAAACACACCGTTTTGCCACGACCTTTAATAAACAATTGCGTGCAGAGGATACCAGTTTTTCGCTCCTGGAATCTATCAAGGGGATTGGTCAGATGAGAAGCCGGAAACTCATGCAGGTTTTTGGATCTCTTGAAGCTGTAGCATCTGCGTCATCAGAGGAAATTTCTGAACGCTGCAGGATCCCCGAAAGGACAGCCATGCTTCTGTTGAAGCAGCTCAGTTTATGAATTTTGTTTAAAGGACGCGCAGGAACGAGAAAATGAGATTGGTTTTCTGCCTTTCTGAATGATGCATTCATAGAGAAATTTTTCCATCATTATTTGTTTAAGGGCAGTTCCGAGTTCCCTTACGGTACAATCATATTCACCAATACTAGCTATTATTTGAGCAATATCTCTTAAACTGTAATTTACAGCTCCATCCCGGTATATTTGCTGATTTCTTTTACCGGTTATTTTGGCTCCTTTTCCCATAACATAGGTATTATTAAACGAAGATTCCTCAGTCATCCCATCGTTAAGAAGTGACACGTATGAGTAGAACCTCCGAAACTGCCAGAGCAAACCGGCAAAGATAGCTGTCGGTTCGGCTTCACCTGCCCGATGGAGAGTTCTGTAAACTTCCAGGGATCTTTTAAAGTCTCCCTGGGCTATGTATGAGAAGAGAGAAAAAACATTCTCTTTTCTGCTGTGGTACATGAAATGCTCAACTTCAACCTCGGTAATTTCCTGGTTGTCCTGCTCGGCTTGTCCCAGAAAGAATGCTGCAAATTGCCCGCAAACAACCCGGAGGTCATACGTATTGTTTTCCACAAGCTCAAGTATGAGCTCAACCGCTTCATCAGTAATTTCCAGTTTTTGTTTTTTGAAGTAACTGATAAGCCATTCCCTTTTTTTGTTCTCAAACATTTCCCAGAATATTACTCGGGCTTTACCTGAAACCTGAGATTCAAGTTTCCTGGATATTCTGTTTGTTGATGAAACAAGGACAAGTGTTGAAGATTCTGAAGGTTTCTTAAGATAAGATTCAAGCATTGTGACAAGAGAAGCATTAAGCGTTTCAGCCTGAGACAGTATTACCAGCCGGTGTGATGCAAACAGGGAATGATTCTGCAGAGCTTGTAGAATTTCGCCGTTTTCAATCTCAAAGGGGTAAAACCGGTGAATTTCCGGAGTTTCCCCATACTTGTTTCGACACTCTTCCCGCAAGTTTTTGATGTATTGAGATTTCCGGCCTGTTTCGGGACCGAGAAGTAGATAGACAGGAAACATCATGAATAATCTCTAATAACCAGCTGTAACTTACCGGCAATTCTAATGTCCTGTGTGTAAATCGGTGGGTAAGCATCATTTTCAGCCTGAAGACGAACTCTGTTTTTTTCTATATAGAGCCGTTTTAGTGTTACAGCATCATCCTGTACCCAGGCTACAACAATAGAACCATTTGATGCGGTGTTAGTCTGTTTGATTATTGCATAATCACCATCAAAAATTCCGGCATTTATCATGCTGTCGCCTTTTACGCGCAGAGCAAAAAAATCACCATTTCCCAGCATTTCAGCGGATATGGAAAGGGTTCCTTCCAAATTCTCTTCAGTCAGGAGCGGCATCCCGGCAGCAACACTGCCGAGTAGAGGAATAGCTATAGCTTCATGAATAGGGGAAAATTCTTCTGCCAGAATCTCCAGAGAGCGCGATCTGTTAAGGTCACTTTTAATGATCTGTTTCTTTTCGAGAGCTTTGACATGGTCAAACGCTGCCTTGACGGAAATGGAAAAATTGGATGCGATATCACGGATGGTGGGGGGGTAGGAATGCTCCTGTATATAGTCGCGAATAAACTCAACAACCTCTTTTTGTCTACGTGTTAATCCTTTCATAAACCCACTTCCCTATTCTTTTGAGGATTTATTCCTCAAATCGATTGATAAACAGCTGCTCTAAAGCATCCGCTGCCTCTTGTTCGTCTGTACCATCTACAATTATTTTTAGCTGCGTTTTATAGCTGGCACCAAGCGTGATTATACCCATGATGGATTTTCCATTTATCCTCATAGTATCCCGTTCAATATATAAATTCGATGAAAAGCCATTGGCTGTTTTCACAATAAGTGCTGCAGGTCTTGCATGAATACCCGCCCTGTTTTTAACGGTAACTGTTTTCTCGACCATTTACTAAAATGTATCCTCATTGTTGTAGTATAGATTTCTGGCAGATTCGCTTTCCAGCCATTTTAAAACATTCTGATTAAATTCTTTAGCTGAAAAGTATCCCAGTTTCTTAAGGCGCTCATTCATTGCAGCTGTCTCTATAATGATCGGGACATTTCTTCCCGGTTTAACAGGTATTTCGAGTTTGGGTATGGTGACACCGAGAATCTCCGTCGTGAGATCATCACCCACACGGTCATAGTTTTT
>JAGLNY010000003.1 GCA_023139255.1 Spirochaetales bacterium | reverse complement strand
GCAGCGAAATTTTTCCTCTGTGCATAACCTGCTAAGTGTGATATACTTTTAAACCTACTTCAAATGTGCCCTTCAGGTAAAAATTATTTTTTACTTAGTTCATGTTCGGTAGAATGACCCCCACAAAGGGTTCCGGTGTTACTAGACAAAAAACACCCTGACTAAGATAGATAAGTTTAACCACAATTAGCGTGCCAATTTAGAGTACAAATCGGTAAAGACCTTGCAGATAACAGGTTAAAAATAAACCTTTGGATACAAGTAGAAAATCTGCATAACGCAAAGTTTACTCCTTGAAGCTTCTGAACGATTGTTTGACAAATGAACTCAGCATAAAGAAAGCATCTGTATGTTTCCGAGAAGTATGGTGCGGTGGTATCGCTATCTGCCGGGACCTGCTGGGATATAGAGCATAGCAATGTTAATCTGGTTGTATAGGTATGGCGAGTGTATAAAACATAGCAGAAAAGATTATTAAAGGATAAGGAAATGAGAAAAAGGAAATATGCTGTAATTGGGGCAGGAAATGGAGGATTAGTAACTGCAGGATATATTTTTAATAAAGGATTTGAGGTTGATTTATACAACAGATCTGAGGAGCGGATTACATATATTAAAAAGCATGATTATACCATGCAGCATGGTTATCATTTGGATAGAATCAGTTTGAATTATGTAGGCACTAATCTTGCGAAAGCTGTATATCAAAGTGATGTAATAATTATTGTAATAACTGCAGATGGACATGACGATATAGCAAAAAAAATTGCTCCTTATCTGGAAGATGATCAAGTAGTATTACTTGTACCTGGAAGAACATTAGGTGCTTTGTTGTTTAACCAAACATTGAGAAAAGTTGGATGCAAAGCAAATGTTATAATTGCCGAAGCAAACACCTTGTTTTTTGCTGCAAGGCTCAAGGTCCCTGGCTTGGTTGAGATCAAAGGAATTAAGAAGGAAGTATCAGTCTCAGCATTATATCCCCCGGATACTGATTATGTTATAGAAGTTCTTTCAGATATTTTCACTAATATAATCAAAGCGGATACGGTTCTTGAAACAAGTTTTAGTAATATCGGAGCCATATTTCATCCGGTAATATCTCTTTTAAATAAAGAGCGAATCCTAAAAAAAGATACATTTCATTTTTATACGGATGGTGTTACGAGATTTGTTGCCGGATATATAGAAAAAGTAGACCGTGAATTCAAAGCAATTTCATCAGCAATAGGAATTGAAACACTATCTGTTGTTGATTGGCTGCATTCAAGATATGGACTGCAAAAAACTTCGATTTATACCATGATAAAATCCAATCCTACATATAAAGATATATTGGCTCCTACAACAATGAATCATCGGTATGTTTGGGAAGATATTCCGACAGGGTTAGTCCCAATGTCCTTGATCGGTAATAATTTGGGAGTGCCGACACCAACAATCGACTACTTTATAGAAGAAGGCAGCCAAATGTTGAATACTGATTTTCGTTCAAAGGGCAGAACTTTGTACAAATTGGGTCTTTCTACTGATAACCTGATTTCAGGTTTGCAGGATTTGGCAATCTGTGAAGAAGAAATAATAATTTGAATAACGTTATAACACTACATGATACAATCGGTTTAATAAAACCCTATTTTGATGCCCATGTCTTAGGTGTGTCTGCAATTAAAGAGCTTCTTTCAGAGTGTGGGTTTACCGTTATTGTTGCAAATGATGAAGTGTCAAAAGCAGTTGAAGATCCCCAAAATTTAAACAACTCACTAATAATAAGAAATTGGATAAGAAAGAATACTATTCAAGCTTTAGGTTTCAGCTACCGTCTGGATGTTGATGATGCAGTCCTGGTATTCCAGAAACTCATGTACCAGTTGGAATCAAATAGAATGTTGGTAAAAGACGGTGGAAAACTTAAAAGTATATGGTTTGCAGGATTGCCTGAAGCTTGTAATAAAATTAAATATCTCTATAAAAATGTAATTATTTTTTATGGTGATGAATCATTTTCAGACAGTCTGAAAATGCTTGGGGTAGATCCTTCAAAAGCACCGCAAAAGTTTAAAGATGAAAGTACTTATAAACAGACCTTAGATGATTTTGGTAAAGAGGTAATTGATAAGGGAGATTATCTATCAACATTGCCAGTGGATAGAAGTGGATATAGAAATTTCGGAACAACACATGACGGTTTAATTGACCGTATCAGGTATACCAGGGAAAAAAAATTACTACCGGTAATAAGGGCTCATGCAGGACCTTATCATGAAAACAGACATGAATCAGTAAAACAGTTTATTGAATGGTCCCGTTTATTGGCTCACAGCGGTTATCTGGATGTACTGTCGATTGGGACGTCTCAATTAACCCAGGCAAAATTTGGGGAAAGATGGGATGATCTTCCCAATGGCGGAGGGGTAGGAGTTAATTCACCGGAAGAGTATGAACGTATCTATGAAGCGGCAAAACCGATGCTTGTCAGAACGTATTCCGGCACTAAAAATCTTCGCAAACAAGCGGAAATACATGAGAAATCCTTACATATCGCCTGGCATGCTTTATCATTATGGTGGTTTTCAAAAATAGATGGTCGGGGAGAGCTGCCTCTTCTTGATAATTTAACCGAACATTTTGAGACAATTACCTATATTGCGAAAATCGGCAAACCGTATGAAGCAAATGTTGCTCATCATTTTGCCTTTCGCTCTTCGGACGATGTCAGTTATATAGTATCAGTCTTTCTAGCCGCAAAAGCAGCTAAGAAGTTGGGTATAAAACATTTCATTTTGCAAATAATGTTAAATGACCCCAAGCATACTTCAGCAATTAATGACCTGGCAAAGGCCAGGGCAACATTACACATGGTAAGAAGCCTTGAAGATTCGAACTTTAGGGTGTTTTTGCAGACTCGGGTTGGATTGAGTTATTTATCTCACGATATCGATAAAGCGAAAAAGCAACTAGCTTCTGTAACCGCGTTAATGGATGATATTGAACCTTTTAACAGTCAAAGTCCGGATATTATTCATGTTGTAAGCTTTTCTGAAGGTAATGATTTAGCCACCCCTGAGATAATAGATGAGAGCATAAAAATAACCTTATTTTCTCTTAATACATACCGTGAGTATCGAAAAAAAGGCTGGGTAGATACTATGGCAGAGAACCCGGATGTTGACACAAGGATGCTTCATCTTATAAACGAAGCTAAAATAGTGATAAAAACGATCGAAACTACCATTAAAGACACCTATACTCCGCAAGGTTTTTACGACATTTTTAAGCTGGGATTTTTGCCGGTACCTCAACTACTGTATTGTAAGGAGGAGTTTCCTGATGCTGTAAAATGGAATACAAAATTAAGGCATGGGGGAGTTGATATTTATCTTGATGATAAAAAGATATCGGCAAAGGATAGGATGAATTTCATAATGAACAACAAGGAGCAACAGGGAAAATGACAAAAATTAAGATTGGTTTACTAAATAAAAAAAGAGGAAATTTTAAAATTCAGGAAAAGTTTGCCGGTAAAAACAAGGTAATTGATGAAACATATAAAGAAGTTGCTCATCACAAACAAGCACTTATTGATGCTGGATATGATGTCTGTACCATACATTGGGGTGATGCTTTTATGAAAGACCTGTTGGAAAATAAGGTTGATTTGGTTTTTAATGTTTCCAGTATGGTAGAAGCAGCTATACTGGAAGAACTGGAAATTCCTTTTGTAGGATCAGATACCGCTGCCATTGCTCTGGCAACCGATAAATCATTAGCAAAAAAAATATGGGAATGCGAAGGACTGCAAACATCTCCCTTTGAAGTAGCTGAATCAGTAGAGGATTGTTCTCTATTTAAAGACACCCCGCCTTTTGCTTATCCTCTGTTTATTAAACCGGTTGCTGGCCGGGGAAGTGCCGGAATTGACGATGGCTCCATTATCGAAAACTATAATCAACTTATTCAGGGTGTTGAAAAAAGAATTAGGACTATAAAGCAGCCTGTTTTAATTGAAAAACATTTGCAGGGAACTGAAATAACTCTTGGTGTAATCGGCAATGGAAACGCTATTGAGGTACTCCCGCCATTGGAAATCTCGTTTAGTGGTACATCACGCTTTTTAACATTTGATAAGAAGGAGATGGATGATGATAGTTTTTATTGTCCTGCAAGATTACATGCGGAAGAGGTGAACAAGATTAAAGAATTTGCTAAAAATGCCTATCGTGCTGTTGGCTTTAAAGATTACGGTAGAATAGACACCATAGTAACAGATGAAGGCCCTTATCTTTTAGAAGGCAACTCCTTTGCAGGATTAATGTGTACTCCTAAAGAAAAGCCGCATAGTTATATGGGAGTTATGGCTGTTGCCGCGAATATGGGGCCGAAGGAACTGATTGATAAAATAGTTAAATCAGCATTAAAAAGGTATAAATTAATTTAAATGCCAAGATTAGAAATAGATATTAACAAAATAAAACATAATGCGGTCGTGTTGAAAGAGTTATTTGCAGCAAAAGGAATCTCTGTTACTGCCGTAATAAAAGGGGTAACAGGTTCTCCCGAAATTGCTCAAGCCATTGTGGAATGCGGAATATCTACAATAGCAGTATCTCTTATTCAAGATATCAAAAAAATGAAAGAATCCGGTGTGAAAGCAGAATTTTTGCTTACCAGACTGCCTATGCATAGTGAAGCGGCAAAGGTCGTGAGATATGCGGACATCAGTTTAAATTCAGAAATATCAACAATTAAGTTATTATCGGAACATTCGCTCAAACTAGGGAAAAGACATAAAGTAGTAGTAATGATCGAACTCGGTGATTTAAGAGAGGGGGTATTACCCGAAGATGCAGACTTAATTGTTGATCAGATATTACTGCTAAAAGGAGTTGAATTATATGGCATAGGTGCAAACCTTGCCTGTTTTGGAGGTGTTAAACCCTCAGAGGATAAGATGATTGAGTTATCTCAAACAGCAGATCACCTGGAAGAAAAATATAAGATCAAACTGCCTATGATTTCTGGTGGAAATTCTGCAAATTATGAATGGTTTCTTTCTACAAATACTATCGGCAATATAAATAACTTAAGAATTGGCGAAGCTATATTACTGGGTCGGGAAACCCTGCATAGAAATAAAATCCCGAAATTGTACACGGATGCCTTTACACTCATATGTGAGGTTATTGAAAGTAAAGTAAAACCATCGGTGCCCTACGGAGAAATATGTCAGAATGCATTTGGGGATATTCCTGAATTTACCGATATTGGTGCTATCAATCGGGTAATAATTGGTATCGGAGAACAAGATATTAATACAAAAGCTGTAACGCCCAGGATACATGCCGAAGTCATTGGGGCTAGCAGCGATCATTTGATTTTGCATTCCGAAAACCCTATTGAAGTAGGATGTGAAATAGAGTTTGATATCACCTATTCAGCATTGCTCCGATTATCGATTTCACCTTATGTCAATAAAGTTTTTGTGTAATTGGGGCATATTGGGGATTTAGCTTGAATCCTGCTGCCTGTCCTGCAGCGGGGAAGTGTTAACCTCCTGAGCTGCAATTAATCGTAGAAAATGTTCTATACATAGACGCAGCCGGTTTTCGGTATTTTCTGAATAGAGCTTTTTGTTCAGCAGTAAATCGACTATGAAGGTGAAGTCAATGGTAAGTTCGGCGGATAGAATGGTTCTCTCTTCATCACTCTGGATAAGAATATTAAGGATAACCTGCTTTACAGCAATGATTCGTTGTTTCAATCTGAGCTCAACACTGGTTTCATTCTCATCATTACTAAATACTGTAAAAATAAAGGGAATCATAATATCATTAATCCTGAAAGGGGATCGCAAGTCAAAATAGAGATAAAGTTCCTCACCATTATTTGTTGTCTCAATTCGGTCGTATACTGCCATTGGGTTATGCAGTTTTTCGTTTAGTGCGTTCAATCCAGGGATAACCCATTTGTTGTAATAAATATCAGTTAAGAGAATTGTTCGGGCTAAATGAGTATCAATATCGCAAACAATTGTGGTAGAAGTAATTAATGGTTGACCGGTTTCTGCAGATTGCCTTGTTTCTAAAGGTTTCATAAAAACATATTGCGGTATATTTGTGTACTCAGCTGCTGTGGCTGCCCTAATAGGTATGAATAAAAGAGATAAAAAAAGTATTGATGTGAACAGCCGTTTCATGGGCATCAGCTTATCCCAATTCAGTTTTTGTTTCTATATGTATTTTAATCGGATCCCAGTTTTTCGCCTCCCACGGTCTTCCGCCTACGGTTTCCCTTGTTCAGTCTCCAGCAGTTGCAAAGCAACTGCCAAGGCAAGTACTCTTGCCCGTTTTCCCCTATTCCTATTGACAGTCGGACTGAGCTTGCATAGTATCAACGCTATGAAAGCAGATGAGTTACGAAAAAAATACATTGAATTTTTTATTGAGAAAAATCACACGCAAATATCAGGGAAATCACTGATTCCGGAAAATGACCCGACGGTACTCTTTACTACAGCCGGGATGCACCCGCTGGTTCCGTACCTCCTGGGTGAACCGCATCCTGCCGGTGCGCGATTGGTTAATTACCAGAAATGCATTCGTACAAGTGATATAGAAGCAGTTGGGGATCCCAGTCACCTGACACTCTTTGAGATGCTCGGGAACTGGTCCTTGGGGGATTATTTTAAGGATGAGTCTGTCAGGATGAGTTATGAATTCCTCACGGACAAAAAATGGCTTGGGATTGATAAGGATAAACTTTCCATAACGGCATTTGCCGGCGAGGAAGGGATTCCCCGGGATGAATATACAGCTGATATCTGGAGATCTCTTGGCATTCCGGAGAAGAGAATCTACTTTTTACCCCGTGAAGATAACTGGTGGGAATTAGCTTGTGGAACCGGGCCGTGCGGACCGGACTCGGAAATATTTATCGATACAGGCAAGGATGCCTGCAGCGAAAATTGCCGGCCCGGATGTCACTGCGGGAAATATTTTGAGATCTGGAATAATGTGTTCATGCAGTACCGAAAGACTGAAAATGGCGAATATCTTCCTATGGAGAGGAGATGCGTGGATACCGGAATGGGTATTGAACGTACAATTGCAATTCTTCAGGGAAAACAATCAGTGTATGAGACTGAGATTTTTATGAAAATAATCTCAGAAATAGAGAATTTGTCCGGAAAAACGTACGGAGAGAACGAGGAAACTGATATATCCATCAGGATTATCGCTGATCATTTACGAACAGCCGTTTTTATCCTGGGTGACGAACGGGGTGTCAGCCCATCAAACCTCGGGCAGGGATACATATTACGACGCCTTATTCGACGAGCGGTCCGACATGGGAAAAAACTGGGGATCAACGAATTTTTTCTCAGCGGTCTTTCCGGGCTGGTTATAGACCAGTATTGCGAGCCCTATCCTGAGCTTAGGAACAAATGGGATTTTGTAAGTGCTGAACTCTCAGCCGAAGAGAAGAAATTCCTGAAAACACTGCAAAAAGGCGAACATGAGTTTGAGAAAATGCTGCCGAACCTGCTGAAGGGAAAGAATCGTATAATTCCCGGGAGACTTGCATTTAAACTGTATGACACCTATGGATTCCCGCTTGAACTGACTGAGGAACTTGCCGCTGAACATGATTTCACGGTTGACAGACAGGGATTTGAGAAGGCTTTCCGGAAACATCAGGAAGCCTCTCGGGCTGGTGCAGAGAAGACATTTAAGGGCGGGATGGCAGATAATTCAGATATGACAACCTCACTGCATACCGCGACTCACCTTCTGCACAAAGCGCTGCAGGTAGTGCTGGGAGCGCATGTGGGACAGAAGGGGAGCAATATAACCCCGGAACGGCTGCGGTTTGACTTTACGCATTATGATAAAATGACACCTGAGGAACTTAAGCACGTTGAAGATCTGGTTAATGAGCAGATACAGAAGAATCTTCCGGTTTCTATGAAAATGATGACCCTTGAAGAGGCGAAAGAGGCCGGTGCTATAGCTTTTTTTGAAAGTAAGTATGGGGAGCAGGTCAAGGTTTACAGTATCGGGGATTTTTCAAAAGAAGTCTGCGGCGGCCCGCATGTAGAAAATACTGAAATAATGGGAATTTTTAAGATTCAGAAAGAACAGTCATCATCTGCCGGGGTTCGCAGGATTAAAGCAACGCTAATTTATTAGTATATAACAAAGTTTTTCTTACTCTTTACTCACTGGTGCCTTTGATTAATTGTGGTAATATGGTATTACTTATTATTATAGTAATATTTTATCGGGATATTCCCGAACCTGGAGGGGTAAAATGGTTGCAGTAAAAAACACGTATCAAGAACAAGAAATGGATATCTATTGGGAGAATTTAGCTGACAGTGTATGCTCGAGCTTTTCTTTTGCCGATGAAGAAAGATGTAAGTTTCTCAGTAATAAAGCAGCAAAACTTATCGGCTGCCTTCCAAAAATTGCGGGTACAAAAACCCCTGAACGTGATGGCTGCAGCAATCTTGCGGTCTATATTATGTCAATAAGGGCAACAAAGCAGCTTTATAATCATCAGGAATGTGATGACTCTGATATATTTGCAAGGCTTCATGATATTATGAATTTTAATGGTGGAGATCACGGACTGATTAACAAAGGGATGACTCTTCTTGCTTTGATGATGGTAAATGATTATAAGCGGGATATCGAACCTGATACTCTTGAGGGCAAGTATAATCCTGTAGCCTCTGGAGCATGGGATTTCAACTCAGTGCGGTCAAACTTGATTGCTGAATATAAAAAAATCGACTCACAAGAGATTGATACTCTACTAACACTTTCAGAAACAGGGGTTTTATTTTGGGAAAAGTAGGATGAAAAAAGAAGCTTTCAGGATTATTGGTCTGCTTTATGGATTTGTTGGACTGGCAGTTACTGCCCTGAATATTTTAAAATTGCTTATAAATCAAGGGACTCTTCTTAAAAGTGTGAATTGGTTGGATTTTCTTTATGTGTCCATTGGTATTATTCTTATTACTCTCTCACTGCTGAAAAATGAGTTTATTATAGTCCCGTTTAGACAAAGGAAAATACAGATCAGCGTAAAAAAACTCAGTACCATGATACAATTCTGGATTATGGTACTGATTACTACTTTTGGCATTCTGGAGCAGCATGATGGACAATATGCACTTCCAATGGTACTCATAGCCGGTTTAATGGGGCTGAAATATCGTATTCTCGGAAAAAAAATCCTCATACTCATGATGATCTACTTTGCCGCGCTTTTTGAGATTTCCGCCGCACTTGCCGGTGTTCATACACGCGGCTTATTTATAATCCTGTTTGGGGCTTTTTTCTTTGGAATTATAATTATTATGTATCAGGATGATTTAAAACGGCATTTTGATCTGGCAAAAAACTATCATGAAAAACTCATTTCCATGGAGATTGTACTGAAGCGGTTTAAGGATGCGACATTAGATGTTTCGCAAATTAATTTTACTCCGCGTGAACTTGATGTATTGAAAGAACTCTGTGTTACGCGTGCCTCAAACCAGGAATTGGCAGACGCAATGAAACTTAATATTCAGACAATAAAAACTCATCTACGTAATATATTTGATAAATCAGGAGTTGATGACAGATATCAATTGATCGATTTGTTCAAAAACAATTTTCTTGTGGAATCCTAATCGGGATTTCCTGCAAGCTGGCCGCAAGCGCCATTAATTCCTCTTCCCCGCCTATACCTTCTCGTAATTCTCAGTCCCTCTTTTTCTAGAAGAGAGCAAAAACTGCTGATACTCTGTTGGGAGGGTTCGCTAAACTGTGTTCCATTACCAGCCCCCGGGTTCCATGGAATTACATTAATTACTGCATTAAGGTCCCGGGCAAATTCAGCAAGCGCACGTCCTGCAGTTTCTGAATCGTTTTCACCGCCAATCAGTACATATTCCAGTGTTATCCTCTTGCCTGTCTCTATACAGTATGATTTAAGTGTGCGGTGCAGCGCCGGGAGCGGGTATCTCTTGTTTATCGGCATGAGACGTGTTCTCTGCTCATTGTCAGCTGAAGTTAATGAAACAGCCAGCTTAACCGGAATATTCAGATCCTGAGCAAGTGTTTTGATTCCATCAGTTAAACCGCAGGTAGATACGGTTATTTTTCGGGCGCTTATATTAAATCCTTTTGGATAATGAAATAATTCAATAGATCTTATTACCTCACCAATGTTTGCTAATGGTTCACCCATCCCCATATATACAATATGTGAGGGTTTTCCGGTAATTCGTGAGAGATAGAAAAACTGTTCAATAATTTCTGAAGCTGTTAAATTACGCTGGAATCCCATCTCAGCAGTCCTGCAGAAAGTACAGCCCATTGCACAACCGACTTGTGTAGAAAGGCATGCAGTTTTGCGATCTTCTTCATCAGTGAGCAGTACGCATTCTATATACAGCCCATCGTTAAGGCGGATAAGAAGTTTTACAGTTCCATCATCATCCTGCTGCTGGTTTACCAGAAAAGAAGAAAATGGAGTGCCGTCGGATGAATCTGACATCTCCTGCCGCATCTGTTTTGGGACATTCAGCATTGCATCAAAAGTTTCGACACCCTTGAGAAGCCAGTCAAATACCTGTTTGCCGCGAAAGGGTGTAGAAGGTGAGAATTTTTCTGAAATCTCCTCCGGGAAAAGTCCGAAGAGTCCCTGATGTTCAGGACTGGATTTTGTGAATAAGTGTTGTGACATAAATATTATGGAGTCCTAAATTCAGGTAAGATTTGAGTGTCTGCACAGCTTTGGTTTTATACCCCTGCTCAAGGTAGCAGTTTGCTGCTTCGATATAGAGACGATGATTTCTTGGGTCCTTTCTGATAAGGCTCTGGATTTTGTCTATTGCCTCGGAATATTCACCTTGCTCTTTATGAATTAAGGCCAGACCCAGAATTGCATAGTAATCAAAACCGATATCAAGAGCATTCATATAGAATTCTTCAGCTTTGTCAAATTTCTTCAATACACGGAATGCATCTCCGGCCCGGGTAAGAATAACTTTGTTATCCGGATCCACCTGAAGGATTTTCAGCCAGAATATCAGGGAATTCTCATATTCACGCATACCCCTGTAGCAGTCTGCTGCACCGAATAGTGCAAAGAAATTTCTTGGGTCTTTTTCCAGTGCCTGTAGAAAATAGGTCAGTCCTTTGGCAAAAGTTTTTAGTTTTCTGTGACAATTGCCGATAGAAGTTAATATTCTGATATCAACGGAATCGGGATTTTCTTTGTATATTTTCTCCCAGTAAACCAGAGCTGATTCAAATTCCTGAAAATCGAAATGAAGGTGTCCCAATCCTATCAGGGCATACGCATTATTTTCATCAAGTGCAAGAACCTTTTCATATGTCGCTTTTGAGGCTTGAAAATCCTTTAATTTTCGATATGCATCAGCAACTCTGGTTATGACAGTAACATTTTTTGGATCGTGTACAAGATAGTGGTTCCAGGATTCAATTGCTGCCGGTAACTGCTTCAAAGCTTTATAACAATCTGCCAGTCCAAAATAAGCATAATTGTTTCCCGGGTAATACGATAAACACGTTGTGTAAAATTTTATTGCCTCTCTGAATTTATGCCTTTTCCTAAAGATATCCCCAAGACCGACAAGGGCGTAGTTATTAGTCGGGTACTTATCCAGGATCCTATGAAAATGCTTTTCCGCCTCAACGATGCGGTTTTCCTTAAGAAGCTGGTATCCCCTACGGGAGAGTTGTGAGATTTCAGCAATTTCATCGGCTGGGAGAGAAGTATCAGCCTCTAATTCCTGGGAATTGTCAAACAGTAATTCAAAATCGTCATTATTAGTATTCATGTAATTGTACTTTTTGTTCTCCTGTCACTACAAGTTTTGATTATAGCACCTTTTCTGTATATATGAGAAGTGCTAATAATTTAATATTTTTTCAAATGACAACATTCTGAAAATTTACTCTGGAAAACAACGTACTCAATTGCATAGTATAAGCCTTATAAAATATTACAACTTTTTTCGTTAAAGCTGTTGATATTCATGTTGCACACAGTTATAGTAAAAGAAATAGCATGATACATATAGGGGAAAATCATGAAAAAAGTATTAATTCTGGCAATATTGGTGATAGTAATTATAGTTCCTGTAACTGCTAAGGATACAAATGGTAAAGATTTTGGCGTTGGCTTATCTTTAGGATCTCCACTTGTTAATCTAACGGCAAAGTATGACATTGAACAGGAATTAGCTGTATGTGGTGGATTGGGCTTTGGTGGTGGTGTTTTAAAAGTTAACGGTGGAGTTCAGTATAATTTTATTGATTTTAGTATCGAAAAATTGGAGTTTAATGTCTATGCTGGTGGGAATCTTTTCATTGCGTTTGGAAATAGTCAATTTGGTCTTGGACTAGATTTGCTTCTTGGAACAAGTTATTATTTAGAAGATCCATCTATAGAGTTTTTTGTTGAAGTAGGCTTAGATGTTAATTTATTATTTTTTCAAGTTGGTGGTTTGTTTGGTATTGGTGCACGATACGAACTTG
>JAGLNY010000299.1 GCA_023139255.1 Spirochaetales bacterium | reverse complement strand
TCAACCGTTATGCCGGATCTTTTTCCTGCTATCGGATTTTCGCTGCCGCTGGGTTTTGTTTTAGGGCCGGGACAGGCGTATGCAATCGGCAGCGGCTGGGAAGCCCTGGGATTTTCCGGAGCCGGTTCCACAGGACTCACTTTTGCAGCGATTGGATTTCTTTTCGGCTGCTTCGGTGGTGTTTTTATGATTAACTGGGGTCTTCGGAAAGGTTGGATAAGTGAGGATGAGATCCGGAAAATCCGGGAGAAAAATGTCAGGAGCGGGATTTTCGGCAGGAAAAACAAAAATCCTGAAGGTTCCAGGCTCTCAACAGAATCAGAAGCTATTGATTCAATGACATTCAATGGTGCGTTTGTTTTTGGAACTTATCTCCTGAGTTACGGACTGCTTACACTTCTTACACTGCTGCTGGGTTTGATCGGGGATCTGGGAAAGGAATTAGCAGTAAATCTCTGGGGTATTAATTTTATTTTCTCCGCGATGACCGCGATGATGGTTAAGGCATTTCTTAAGAAATTGAAAATTCATTATGTTGTGGATAATGGTACTATGAACAGGATATCAGGGATATCGGTAGACTTGATGGTGACAGCCTCTATTGCAGCTATTTCGATCGTTGTCGTTGGGCAGTACTGGCTCCCCATTCTTATCCTCTGTTCAACAGCAGGGTTGGCGGCTTTTTTTACCTTACCCTGGATTTGTTCACGAATGTTTGTCGATCATCAATTCCATCGTGCCCTGGTAATTTTTGGGGCATCAACCGGGACTATGCCGACAGGGCTTGCTCTTCTACGGGTCATTGACCCTGAGTTTGAGACCCCTGTCGCCTCTGATTATATGTATGCGACTGGTTTTACATTTCTTCTGGCTATTCCTCTCATTTTATCAATTAATCTTCCAGCATACAGCGTCAGCAAAGACAATCCATCACTGTTTTGGCTTGCCGTCCTGGTAAGTGCCGGTTATTTACTTTTTGTCATTATTGCTTTTTTCATTATTTCCCGACGGCGGTCTGTTTCGCAGGCAAAACATATCTGGTTCAGGCCTGAGAGACATAAAAGTAAAGAAGGGGCTAACTAGGCTATGGAGACATGTGATTCAGTGCTTAATGCCGCAGGCATACTACGTGAGAAGATAACCAACCTGCGGTTCAGGGACGATAGGAAATGGATATATAACCCGCTTGAATATGCATGGGAACCGTATAAGCAGTATGTGAGATTGTATGGTAATTCCAGAAAAAAAGTATTGTTTCTCGGGATGAACCCGGGGCCATGGGGGATGGCGCAAACAGGCATCCCTTTTGGTGAAATTAAAGTGGTAACCGGATGGTTGGGTTTACATGCACCTATCAGCAAACCTCCTGAGGAGCACCCGAAGCGGCCTGTTACAGGGTATGCATGCCAAAGAAGCGAAGTCAGCGGCAGACGCCTCTGGGGCTTGATAGCTAAACGGTTTAAGACACCTGAAAAGTTTTTTTTAAATCATTTTGTCATGAATTACTGTCCGTTAGTGTTTATGGAAGAGTCAGGGAAAAACCTGACTCCTGATAAACTAACCCGGGAAGAACGCAAACCGCTGGAT
>JAGLNY010000298.1 GCA_023139255.1 Spirochaetales bacterium | reverse complement strand
ACCAATCATCCCCGAAATCAAAAAGATAGTAGAATTTATCTTTTTCAAATAAATCCAAATCCCGGATTTTCGTTTTTTCAGCATTGTGTTTTTCGCCATGTGAGAAACCGAAGAGTTCTTCCATGTTCATCGGATGAGTTATTTCAGGAAAATCGTGGATTCCCCGGGTACTCTTCATGGCCTTCCCAGTCAGAAAAAACGAATAAAGGTGTTCATCATCCCTGTCAAATGCCGTAAAAATGGAATCATGCAAATCGGCTAAACTCTGATTATCAATAATTTCGATATTTCTATAGGTTCTTTTGTTATAAATAAGAATCAGGACTTTTTTTCTAGCCTTATGCCAGTTCTTGCAGGGGTGTCATGTATGTATAAAATTCAACTATTGGTAAGTATGGGGTTTAGATATTAGAAATATCGCAGTGCATTCAGAATCGCTGAAGGCTTCAACGCTAATACCTGGTCTATTTCGGCATAGTTCAAATATCCACAGTTCTGGCATGAATCTGCGGGAATCCTACAGCATTTATAAACGCTCACTTTGTCATAAATGCGGCAGATGCCCAAAGGACGCTTCCAGTCATTTCGCAATGCTGATTTTAAACCTGCTTGTGAATTCAGTATCTTGTATTTCTTCTTATAATCTAATAGCTTGAGCAAGATTTTATTTCTCTCAGCAGGTTCTATATATAGCTCATCATATCCATAATATGGTGTATGTAAATAGAAGAATATGCCGCGTATCTGATTTATCTCTTTCACATACTCGCAGAACTCCTCTATCTCGTTTCTATTGTGATTGTTTATGGTGTAATTTATGTAGAGAGAGGGATGTACTGATCTACGGATATTCTCCATTATTTTGTCAAAGGTCCTCCCGCGTAGAAAATCGTGCGTTTTCTGAAGTCCATCCATGCTAACAAACACGGTATCGGCTGAGGTCTCTATTGGAAATGTTCCGTTTGTATAGATGACAGCTGTGAGAAATCCAATCTTGTGCGAATACTCAACAACATCCTCAACTCCATATTCTCCATCATGCCAAATGAACGGTTCGCCACCCTCCATGTAAACAGTACGGCCACCCTCCTTGTAAAATGAATTAAGGATATTGGATATTTCTTCAAAACTTAGATCCGCTATCCCGCGGTTGGCTATTCTGCATTGACGGCACCGCAAGTTGCATTTGTCCGTCATGGCCAATCCAGCAATTAGTGGTGTTTCTTTCTTGAGAACCCGATAATTGAATATGTATCTAATTCCATATGTTATACATTTCATGATAAAGCCTCGTTTTTCACAGAACCACGTTTTTGGGCCAGGGGTTTTGCTTTGAAGTTCCCCATAGTTTGCTTACGTAATCTATTGAGAATATATCTTCCAGAGCGTGCAACCAATATGTCCCTCTGTCTGTAAGAACTACCCTGTCTCCATCATCTTTCAAGAATCCCAGGAAAGACAATGGTCCGATATATTTCCCGTAAACCTCATCAAATCCGCTACTGAACTTTTTCCTGAAATCGCTTCTTTCGAATTGGGTCTCATAAATACGCCAGTAAAGCCAGCCAACCATCTGCATCCTTTCCGAGAGATTAACTGACAGGGCAATTGGCATCTCGCTATTCTCAACCTTGTTAATATATTCAGAAACATTAAACGTGTTGAGGTAGAAAATATTTCTCAGATATGTGCCGCCACTAGCCCCAAGACCAACATAAAGTGGTATTGTTACAGAGCAATATTTTGGAACCCCCTTCCTGGTGAAAGCCCAGACAGAAGTTCTCTCAAACCCTGCGTCATAGAATATATTCTCAAGGATGCGAAGCATTCTACGTCTTTTCAGTATGGTAAGCAAATTATAGTTGCTATCCCCGGAATCACCGCCCATTTTGGTATATGGGAATCTGAAAAGTGGATAGGCCGCGATCTGATCAACCCCCATGTTAACCAGGTCTTGGGCTGCTTGTTCTACTTCTCTAAAAGTCTGACCAGGCAACGCAAACATGAGATCTGCATTGACACATTGAAAATCCATATTAACAGCACGATCAACAGCAGCTTTTGCTTCTTCTACTGTATATGGCCTTTTCAATGTTCTTAAATGTCTTTCCTGCAAAGCTTCTATTCCTATGCTAAGATGTTCAATGCCCATAGCAGCAATGTCATGTAGATTCTCCGGTGTTAGATGATTTAGGTGGCTCTCCATATGGATATCACATTGCATATTGAAAATGGAAAAGATATGATCCAGTATTTTCTGGAGACCTGTCCGAAGCATCGTTGTAGGGGTTCCACCACCAATATAAAAGGAAGTAACGGGCTTATCTTTAACTATATCAGAATAGAAGTACATTTCTTTTATGACAGCGTTTGTGTACTTCTTAGCCATCTCAGGATCGTAAATCTCTTTGTTGTAGGGGCAGTAAGGACATATTTGTTCACAGAAAGGGATGTGAAGATAAAGCCCAAATTCCTCTATATCCTGAAACTTTTCTCCCAGTTCCGCACGCGATGGAATCTTATTGTCAAGTGTGAGAGATTTTTCTTTTATTAATAACCTTCTAAGACCTGTTCGAAGAAAATCCTCTAGCATCTCAATCACTCCTGACAACAGCCAGCAATATATCAGATTTTAAGATTAGTATTTTTCTTTCATACTCGCTTAAAATCATCAGGAAACGACACTTTCTATCGCTCGTATGTTATACCACTAGTCAGTTTTTTCAAATGAGAGTGAATGTCCGGGATTCCACTGAATATAGTCCAGAAACGGGGGCTATATTGGTGATTAGATGTATTCAATCCTGTTCCATCAAGATTCGTCTCCCAGACTCCGTTGAATGGCACCAATGGCGGCTTGATCTCTATCACAATCCTGCCATAATTTAATAATAGGTTGTGATAATAAAAATATCAAGTATGTCATCTTTGACTGTTATAGTTTTCAATATTCCGTTGCCAGGTTGAAGAATCAACAGAAAACATAATAATATTGAGAGAATGTAGCTTTCAAGCACTTTAAATGTAGCTATTTGAGAGAAATCGTTTAAGAAATTTCGCTTATGAACATGGCACCTGATTCCATAAATACTCAAAAACTTTCAGGAGAGTTTTATTCGGGTGAACATTATCGACCGGTTTCCCTAAAGGAAAAGAGCTCGATGTTTGTGATGTCCGCTATGCTGCTGACCGGATTGATCCGGACGTTCATGTTTGTTATGAAGCTTGTGCTAAAATGGTTCAAGGGTCTTTGTAGGGAGAGTTTAATTGACGCTTACTTTTCGTTCTTAACTAAATCATGGTAGACTTGAGACTATGCAAGAAGAAAGAACCTGCGCAGCAGGAAGTTTAGTTTTATATAAGAA
>JAGLNY010000297.1 GCA_023139255.1 Spirochaetales bacterium | reverse complement strand
CCAGATTATTTGTAGAGATGTGGTATGGGAGAAACTCCTTTGCATACCGCATTGAGCTGGAACTCATCAACGGCCGTCCTTCGGAAACCCACTGATTAAAGGTTTTTAGATCCTCTGCATTATCCACCATGGGTTTATCAACGAAAATTGGTACACCAGCTTCAATGAAAGGGCGGCACCTCTCTACATGCTCCGACCCGATATCGGTAGCCACAAATACAGCATCAACTTCCCCGATAACATCTTCGGGTCTGGTCACCACATTTGGGATAAGCGAACAGCGGGCTGCGTGCCCTGCTTCGAATTCCCCTTCCCCGGTACAGCAGATGTGGGTAACCCGTGCGCCGGGAATCGGTATATCTTCTTTCGGTTCCTTGTTCAGGTACACGGGAATACCGGCATAGGGACACTCATTGGTCATCAGTTCTTTATCGTATCCGTTGAACATTGCACTCCAGGAATAGGGATGCCCATTCCCCGGTGTGCGTCCCAGCATTGCCAATCGGATCTCTTTTTTATCAACCAGAGGTTTGTTCTTTTCCATTTTAAAGTCTCCTATTTATTGAAAGTAATACGTTTACCATGCAGTAATACCACCATCAACACTCAGAATCTGGCCTGTCATGAACGAGGAAGCCTCAGAAGCAAGATAGACCACCGTCCCTGCAATTTCATCCCGTCTTCCTATTCTGCCCAACATACTCTTTGCCGCCAGGTTTTCTATTAACTCAGGATTTACACTCTGTACCGATTTCCAGGGGAAAGCCCCGGGTGCGATGGCATTAACCCGGATGTTTCGTTTGCCGTATTCAGCTGCCAAATACCTGGTCAGCTGATTTATGGCCGCCTTACCAGCCCCATATTCCACAGGATTCTTGTCGATCCCTTCCGGATAATCGGCCTGATTAGGGGAAATGAGTCCATACATGGAAGAAAAGAGAATGATGCCCCCCCCCTTCGTCATAGCTTCGGCAGCCGCCCTGGCCAGAAGAAAAGAACCTGTAATGTTGATTCTGTTGGCTCTATCAAATTCTTCTGCCTGAAGCTCACTTACCGGCTTTCCGATGCTGTAAAACGTAGCATTCACTACAATATCCAGGCAGCCGAAACGTTTTACGACCTCCAAAACAGAATCCACGATAGAGGCTTCATTACCGATATCAAAATCAATGCCGCAGACTACCTCGTTTGAAAACTCGCCGGTTAATTCCTTTACGGCTGCAGCAAGATTATCCTTGTGGTAATCGCCGATAACTACTCGTGCACCCTGTTTCAGCATTTCCCTGCATACCGGCAGTGCAAGATACCCTGCGCCTCCAGCCAGAAAAGCGACCCGGCCTTTTAAATCAAACATGTCAACATTCTCCTTGTCTATCAATACTGTTTTCATACGGTCTGGCTAGAAGTTTGACCGTTTTCTCATACTCATCAGCCTTTTTCTTATCCTTGTAAATACGCATGTTGCAAACAGGCTCGTTTTTAGAAATGATATCACTTACATAATAGTAACCATGCCGGGCAATAACTGGCTGAACCCAGCCGGCGCAGTGGTCGCAATACATATCGAAGGTACCCGCGTCATTATCCAGAACCTTACTTAATGAGGGACATGCATTCATTTTTAATTCAAAATAGTCCTCGGTTAAATTCAGGTCTGCATCGCAGTTCTCTTCAACACGTATTTTCTCCCAGTAGTCATACATACCCTTCAAACCATCTTTTTCGATGTAGGGTCCCAGTATGGTATCCTGAAGATCAGCAATTCTCATCCAGTACTTTTGAAGATGTTCATGCCCCTGCTCTTCCAGCATCTTGAATAATTCGTTGTACATCAGTACAAAATGATCACTGGGAATCATCACGGCGCCTCCTCACTGTCATCTTGTATTCTCCCTCCGAGATTAGTTGTGTCTCTATCTCAAAGGGTGTCCCTCCCGCCCAGGCTTCGTTTAGCAGGGATATCTGAAAATAAAAACTATCGGCAATAGGTACATTCTTCTCTTTCAGATGTCTTACTGCAGGACAGTCGGTTACATGAAAACAAAAGCCTTCTTTCTCTTCCGATATGCTGAAAACACCTTGCTCCCTGGTGTAGTAGTACTTCCAGTGCTCGAGAAGTGGTTGATAATTTCCCTTTTGCAGGTTTTCATAGATATCACGATAGATATTTCTGGCAGTACGGCGAAAAAGTTCGGCCAGAAAATCCTTTCCGTATTCTGAAAGAACAAATTCAATAGTCGCATTCGTGGCGAGATGAAAATCCTTATGCACTTCCCCTGTAGCAGTGTATCTCATAGTTACCTCACTTTATCCGGTCTGACCCTTCCGCCTGTTTTTCCGTCTCCAGTCTCCAGTCTCCGGTCT
>JAGLNY010000296.1 GCA_023139255.1 Spirochaetales bacterium | reverse complement strand
GTAATGGATGCGGAATAGATCTTTTTCATTTACTGCTAGTCTCCTGTTTGTTAATATTGATCTTCACACGGATACGAGGATACCAGTTTAAATTTATCAAACCTGTATTTAGAGATGAAAACAGCCAGCGGCCTCTCGTCCCTGTCAAATAAAATCTCAGTACTCATCAATATCGGGCTTCTCAAAGGAACCTTCAACCGTTGAACGATAATAGCATCTGCCTCTACAGCCTCAATCGTCTCCCGGACAAACGATCCCTTGATGGCTTCTCCCTTCTCCCAGCAACTCAGGAAATCAATCCTCGTCAGAAGTTCTTCCGTTATCGATTGTGTAAACTCAAGCGGAATATATACCTGATCAAAAGACAAAAATTCCCCTTCAAGAATATCGAGTCTCTCCAAAAAAAGACATTCCTCATTCTGAAGGAGATTGAGCGCTGTCATAACATCAGCTGGGGGAATCACAACCTCATTGGAAAGCAACTTCCGGATCGCCCCCGGCATCTCCTGTTTCATGGATTTTGAATAGGAAAAATCCTTGATAGCAATCTTCTTTGGTTTGACTGCCCTGACATAGGTACCGCGTCCCTGCATCCGTTCGATAAAGTCCTGTTCCTGAAGCAGCATAAGGGCATGACGAACGGTAATCCTGGAAACGCCATATTCATCACACAATTCCCTCTCTGTAGGGAGCCTTGTTCCCGGTACATATTCCTTCTTCAAGATTTTCTCCCGAAGAATATTGTACAGTTTTTGATAAGTCACCATCTTCATGACATTTTCTCCTACTCGTAAATATGGTCATAACTACATTATTTCTTATAACAATATAACCAATAAACAGAAAAATCAATTTAATTAGTATGTCTTGTCAAACCGGGGAACAATATCCGAGGCAAGAAATTCAGTTACATAAAAATCTGTCCTGAGCAGCTGATGAATTGATGTCGGCACCAGCGGAGTTACCGGACCGTGAGCAATCAACCTGGTTGCAAATTTCTCCCACGAACATTCTGAACCATCAACCCTTATGCCGTTCCAGTCAGTTCTTTTTTTTGCCTTTATAATCTCGGCCGGCCCGATAGTCGCGGCTTTGGGTGGGACTGCCCCCAGATCACCGGCATACCCAAAACTTGCATGCAGGGAGTTCTGGGCGATGGTGAAGGGATTCAATGTTACAATTCTCGGACCCATCTCTTTAAACTCTTCCAGTGTTCCCTCAAACTCACTCCCTGGTATGCCAGGTTCCACAAAGGCGACATGGCCTGTCCACCCCGGACCGCTTTGACACAGATCGGCATTACCCAGATCCTCGATCATTTTTCCATAGTACTCAATATTCTTTGTTTCGGGCCCATGAACCTGATTCCTTGGCGGTCTGAGATCTTCATCAATTTGTGACCAGAAGTTATTCAGTGCTGAGTACATGAAACCCTTAGGCCAGTCTTCAGGTGCGGTATTACCGTCCTGATCGGCATACTCATCCATATTGAATGTATGCAGTTTTTTACAATTGACCCTGAACTTGTTAATTGTCCAGGCCAGTAACTTATAGGCTGGATTCGGTTGGCCCATAATTAAAACTGTGTCCCGGTTGTTGTCAGCACCTTCCTTTATCGTATAGAAGAAGTCCATAAGACTTTGCCATGCCATTGTCGCTTCATCCGGAAGGATGATGATCTTGAAATCCGGGTTCGGGTGCTTGGCAAAGTCCTCTCTTTTAATATTGCGAACTCTGTCCAAAATTGTTTTATCCCTGAAAGGGATACATTCTGATGGTTCAAATTCAAATTTTCTCATTTCTTACTACCTCTTACTAGTTTGTTTTTTCTTTGGCAGATGCCGCCCACCTTTCTTCCCACACTCTCGGGTTCACCAACTCATCCGGGGAATCAAAGAAAGCTGTTTCAATTGATTGAATAATTTCAGGTTGAAGTGATCCCAGGCTTTGCAATCGAAGGTTTTCTTCCAGCTGTCCTATCGAATCCACCCCAATAATTGTTGATTTGATATAAGGATTTTCCAATACGTAAAGGAACACCAACTCCTTAACCGGAATTTCATACTCATCTGATATCGCATGGAGTTGTGTAATCCTTCTTTGTGAAATTGGTACTAATTCTGCTGCTTTCTCAACATCCATCAATAACAATCCCTGCAGATAGGTACTCCTGTTTATGAGCTCTACACCTTTTTCACTGCACAGCCTGAGAACTCCCTCTCTTTTCCACCGCTGGTCGAAAACATTAAAAGGTATCTGTATAACCTCAACATCGGGATCCTGAAGGCATTGCAGTGCTTCGTCCGGACCAAGTGCAATAGAAACACCC
>JAGLNY010000295.1 GCA_023139255.1 Spirochaetales bacterium | reverse complement strand
CATTGTCCTTGGGAATAGGTTTTTCCACTTTTTTTAGTTTGAGAACTTCCGGTGCCCCGTATTTTGTGCATACTATTGCTTTCATAAGTATTTCTCCATTTAATTATTCCTCTTTGTTACCAGAGTAATTTTCATTTTCAGCATTCCATTTCAGGAATTTTAGTACCTTTTATCAAAAGCCAGAACATAAGTAAAAGTTCCCCAAAAAATGTAAACATGGCAATTGGCACATCGAGATTGGGAAAAAGAATAATCACAATACTATCTATTATATAGCCTGAACCTGCAATTATCAACAAGATGCCCAGAATTTTGGGAATATAACCTGACTTGAAAACCAAATAACCAAGGATTGATAAATGAATTCCAAAAAACACCAATCCAATATTCCATCCATGGTTAAACGCATTGAGAAATAACATTGCCTGGGCATGTAATTGCTTTGTCTCAAATATTATCAGGTAATCAGGACTGCTTAATAGTTCAAGGGAAACAAAAAGATTAGCCAGGGCGATTCCTAAAATTGTGGTATACACCAACCTGAACCACGCCGCAAGCAATGAGAGACTCTTATTTACTGGCTTGAGTAAAACATAAAGCGCCCAGGCTACGAGCACATCGAGAATTGCCACGCATATAAGTCCGAAAATACCCAAGCGAAATATCCCCTCATTTGCCATAATGTTATTTGCTGTTTCCGCAGCTTCTCCTGATACAATCAAACTTTCAAGAACAAAAAAATTGGCGAGGATAGCGAAGATAGTCATAATTAGTAACCCTAATCCGGCGACTATCGCAGCTTTGCGTAGTGATATATTGGCGACTCTACTGATCTTTTTGTTTGTATTCATTTTTCCCTCCATTTTATTCAGGAATATTTTTTTCATCCGGATAGTATTCCAGCAGGTCACCCGGTTGACAATTGAGTTCCCTGCAAATTGCCTCCAGGGTTGAGATGCGTATTGCCCGCGCTTTTCCGGTCTTTAAAATCGATACATTTGAATTAGTAAGTTGTATCCGTAGTGCTAATTCATTGAGTGACATTTTTCTATCTGCCATAACTCTGTCTAGTCTGAATATAATGCTCATAAATAATCCTGATTATACGGTTAAATCATGCTCTTCCTGAAGAGCAGTTCCGTTTTTAAAAATCCCACAGAGTATAAGCAGTATTATACTTACCAACAGTGAGGAAAAATTACATGTTATAATTGAAAATCCAATGAGCAGCTTGCAGATCTTCGGGATAACACACACATTGCTTTTATTGAATACTACATCATTTTTGAAATTGGTAAACAGACACTGTGATTTGTTTATTATTTGAAGCAGCAATGCCACGACCACCCAAAAATAGGGCAGGAAAAGAAATCTCACAGCAAGCGGTAAATTCTTGATCATTTGCCAATCCTCATCATTTTTCAATTCATTGAACATATAATAATTGACCTTGGCAATTCCCGACGCGGCAGGATCTTCAACCGGCGTAGAAAACAGGATCATTGCTCCCGTTACAGATGCAATAATTGATAGTACAAGCACGACATACCAAGATACATGTAAAATTCCACTCAGAAAGGACGACAGCGATTTTTTACCTAAATATTTCATTTGAAATCTCCAATTTAATCTTAGCTAACTATAATCCACTATTTGTTGCGAATCAAGTAAAATTTATTGATATTCAATAAATAATAAGTATTTGACAAAAACATATCATCCGGTTTACAGGAATCGTTGATTGAATTAGTATACAGCTCATGGAAAAGAATATTGAAATATATACTGACGGCGGCTGTTCGGGAAATCCCGGACCCGGTGGATGGGCTTATGTTATAATAACGGGAGACGGGATTCAGATTGCGAATTCCGGACATGAGCAGTTTACTACAAATAATAAGATGGAGCTTACGGCTGTAATCCAGGCACTAAAAAGCCTCTCCATAAATCCTTCCAGGACATCACTGAAGCTTGTTGTTCACACTGATTCCAAGTATGTGAAAAATGGGATTACAGGCTGGATTCACACATGGATGAGAAACGGCTGGAAAACAGCTGCAAAAAAGAGTGTGAAAAACAAGGAGTTCTGGATTGAGCTGCAGCAGCTTTCAGCCACTCTTTCGATTGAATGGAAGTGGGTGCCAGGGCATGCAGGTGTTGACTTTAATGAACTTTGTGACAAGCTGGTCCAGAAAGAGATAGCATCTATCAGATAGCAGTTTTTTACCTTTAATCGACTTCGACGACCCAATTTATATACATCTCATAAAAAAACTAATAAATAATTGAATTTTTCTCTCTATATCCTGAGTTATAGAAGTAGGGTGTACATCTATGCAGCCAGAAAACCCGGTTAATAGAAATCCGGAATAGGGGAGATAATAATGTTGATATTCAGTTATGCAAGCAGGGGTTATGAAGGTGAATTAATTAAGGTGGAAACAGATTTAAGAAGGGGAATGCCCGGGTTTGATATCGTTGGGCTTCCTGACAGTGCAGTACGTGAATCTCGTGAAAGGGTTCGTGCAGCTTTAAGGAATTCGGGTTTTCCTTTTCCCAGGGAACGTGTCCTGGTAAATCTTGCCCCTGCAGGCATTAAAAAGGAGGGAGCCTCGCTTGATTTAGCTATTGCTTTATCAATATTAATGAAATCTGCAAAAATAAAAGTTTCAGATGACGATAGAATCATGGTACTTGGTGAACTTGAGCTTTCCGGCCGTATAAGGAGCGTGAAAGGGGCTTCCGGGGCAGTCGCTTCCGGGATTTCTCAGGGAATAGATAGTTTTATAATACCGTCAGCATTGGGGGAGGGGGCAAATGATGAATTTATGTATATGGGTAAACATAAAGTGTATGCCGTACCAGATGTTAAAACAGCTGCCAGTATGCTTTATTCTCTTATTGAGGGAAAGGATGAGGTTGATATTTTCGCTCAAAAGATTCAGCCCGGGAGTGGCGGCGGTACTCAGACTGGACTGAAGCCAGGATATCCTGATTTTTTTGATATGCAGGGAATGAACTCAGTAAAAAGGGCTATGGTGATAGCCGCGGCAGGCAGGCATCATGTGCTGATATTCGGACCTCCGGGGGGAGGTAAAAGTATGGCATCAAACAGATTCCCTGGTATTTTACCCAATCTTAATGATGAGCAGGCACTGCAGGTTTCGAGAATACACTCCTTTTCAGAAAAAAGCGGATGGTCATTTACAGGAAATCTTTCCGGCATGCCTCCTGTTATAACCCCGCACCATTCAATAAAAAAAGAACAGCTTATTGGCGGCGGGACTAAATTGCAGCCTGGAGATGTTTCTCTTGCACATAATGGTCTCCTAATCCTTGATGAAGCCGCAGAATTCAATCCTTCAGTAATAAGAAGCCTGCGAACTGCTATTGAGAACAGGAGGGTCGAGTTTATACATAAAGGGAAAAGAGTGTGGTATCCGGCATCTTTTCAGTTATTGCTGTTGATGAATCCCTGCCCCTGCGGCCGGCTTGGTCAGGAACAAACCAGGTGTATGTGCAGGCCCCTGGAAATTCATAGATTCTGGAAAAGGATCGGCAGCCCGCTTCTGGACAGGATATCAATCAGGGTGCCTGCTGTACCTGAGGATCTCAGCATCCAACCCGACGGTGCAGGCCTAACAACGGATGAAATGCGGCTGCAAGTTATTAAAGCAAGGCAGGTGCAACAGAAACGATTTTCCGGAAAGTTGTATACGGTAAATGGTGAGATACCGGCTGAACACATCTCGTCTTTCTGCACCCTTTCTGGATTTCTACAGGGCTTGCTGAATGAAATAGTTTGCAAGTCGTATTTTTCCGCAAGGGCAGTACATAGTATTTTAAGAATTGCAAGAACTTCGGCTGATGTAGAGGGATCAGCAGATATACAGGAAAAGCATTTGCTTGAAGCTGTTGAACTTCGAAAATATGGTGATGGTGATTTTTTCTGGAAGAGTTTATATTAACTGACAAAATTATTGCGGGGCTGAAAAACCTTCCTGAAATGGTTGACAAATTGCATACAACTTGCTATATTCCTACCCGTTGCAAGGGCCGCTAGCTCAGTTGGTAGAGCAACGCCCTTTTAAGGCGTGGGTCACAGGTTCGAATCCTGTGCGGCTCATTTTTCCTATTATTTACAGGACATTTTGGGAAAAGCTGAAACTTTCAACATATGTCTCCTTCGTCTAGTGGTTAGGACACCGGGTTTTCATCCCGGCAACAGGGGTTCAATTCCCCTAGGAGATGATAAATCAAATATCATCAAGTGCAAACTGGAAATCTTCTTGCACCCGCCATCATCACTTCGAAAACATAATTTGCCGACTTATTAATATCTCCTGATTCCATTCCATCAATCATTTTTTTACATTTTTCCTTCCAGTAAAATAATTGCTCAAATAGGAGAATGCGGGTATAGTATAGAAGTAATACTTATACAGCAGGAGCTATCTTTATGAATAAAATCATTTTAACTGCCGCAGATCTTGATGGGTATCTTTCCGGTTCAGACAAAGAGTCAATAGCGTTAATGGATACAAAATATGCTGAGACGAGGCCGTATTTTGAGACAATAGCAGCGGGGCGGGATGCATCAGCTGTCAAAGATGCTGAAAAAGAGCTGATACAGATATATAACAAAATGGGAAAGACCATGCAGGATATTGTCCGGCGCGAACCTGCTATCCACGTCTACTCTTTTGATACCCCAAAAGAGGTCCATGGAGAAGCTTCACGGTTGATTGCAAAACTGAGGAATCCCAAAACGGGACATGAAGAGTTTGTGTATTATGTTCAGAGAGCATTTGAGCTGCTTTTCAACTTTGCTTTTACCGATAATGCCCTTGCGGAAAAAAACTATCTGCTTAATAATACACCGGTAGATATTCCAGTCCAGAATTATGCTGTACATAAAATACCTGACGTAGATGCATTAGTTGAAAATACCGTTATGTGTGTTATGCTGCGTGGTGCACTGCTTCCGTCAATGATAGTTAGTAAGGAGATTCAGGAGTATTCCTCGACCAATTATGTCACACCTTTCGCACTTTTCAGGATAAAACGGGATGAGACAAAGAAAGAACATAATATGGAATATATACTTGACTTGGATAAATCGTTTTTTGACTTGGAAAAACTTAACGGCAAGGATCTGGTTTTTGCAGATCCCATGAATGCAACAGGAGGAAGTCTTGTTACCATTGTAAAATATTTACTCGAGCAAGGGGTAGAACCAAAATCAGTCAAGTTTATAAATGTAATTTCCGCATTAAAAGGATCGTTGAGAACTATCAGGGCAATTAAGAATGCTGAAGTTTATACCCTGTGGATGGATCCGACTTTAAACGAGCTTGCTTATATCCTTCCGGGTCTTGGAGATGCAGGAGATCGCCTGAATGGTATGGATACAGAAAATAACCCGAGGAATATGATCCAGCTGATTGCGGATTATGGTGCAAATATTGCGTCACTGTATCGTTCCCAGTTGCGGAAACTTGAGCAGACAGTTCTTGGGGAATGAAAAAGATGCCTCATCTGAAAGAGTCTCAGTCAAAAGGCAGATTAATTCTTCTATTCACGGTTGTCCTGATGCTATCAATCATATTGGTGCTTGGGACTTCCTGCAGCACCGGTCCTGAACAGAATATTGTGTCAGATGCCTATTATAATGTAGGAAACTCTGCATTTAGTGCAGGAAATTATAAGCAGGCTGAAGAGTATTATATTACAGCAATTTCCTACAACCCCGATAATCGCAGTGCTTCATACAATCTGGCACTGACTTATACACTGAATGGAAAGTTTCTAGAAGCTGAAAACCTGTTTCTTCAGCTGCTTGCTGACGACCCGGATAATATAATTGTCCTGAATTCAGCTGCGTGGAATATCTATAAAAGCGGCAACCCTGAAAAAGCATTAGAGGATTATGAGTCCATTCTCAGGATAACCCCTGCTTATGATGAATTAAGATTAAATTGTATTCGTGTATCATTGGGGATAGGGGATTTTGCCCGGGCTGATTACCATCTTGGTTATTTGTTTGATAACAGCACCCTGAATTTTGATATGCTCTTTTTACGCGGGGAGTTTTTCTTCCATCAAAACGATGATGAAGCCGGTGATTGGTATATATCCGCATTGGAAAAAGATTCTGGTAATATTGATGCTGAATCAAGGATCGAAGAAATTTTACAGAGCGAGTTAACTGAAAAATCCATACTGAAACTCTATACTAAACTTAACAATGCAGGGCTGTTAAGTCCGGATTTGTTGTATGAAATTTCGTTACGCCTGCTTTCCATCGGGGAGATATCCGGGTTTACTTACCTGCGTGAAGCTGTACTTCTGGGGTTTGATATTACACAGATAATGCGAACTGATTTTGAGATTCTCCCGGAACCAATCTATAATGAATTTCTTGAGTTTCTGATTGATGAGTTTGCCCGTAAATTCCAGTGATACTCCTGAATTCCGGCTTCTGACTATAGTTTAAGTAATGGAATCAGGGAGTCAGCTACTACTTTTGGTGAAGGAGCTGCATCGATATCCTGAAGCAGACCCATTGTAGAGTAGTAATCAATTAAAGGGGCTGTCTGCTTTTCATAGACATCAAGCCTGTTAATAACTGCTTCTTCCTTATCATCATCACGTTGAATAAGTGGTTCCCCTGTTTCATCGCAAAACCCTTCTCTTTTTGGAGGATTGTTTACAAGATGATATATTTTGCCGGAATCTTTTGCGATTCTTCTGCCTGAAAGTCTCTTTATTATGGATTCCCGGTTTATTACAAAGTTTATAACATAATCTATATGGGTAAAGTTCCCAAGAGCTTTCGCTTGGGGGATGGTACGAGGAAATCCATCTAAAATATAACCATTCACGATATCATCACAGGCCAATCGTTCCTCAACTAATTTAATGGTAATTTCATCCGGGACAAGATCACCTGAGGTTAAAATTGATTTAACCTGCTTGCCAAGCGGAGTTTCATTTTTGATTGCTGCCCTGAAAATATCCCCGGTTGATATATGTGGAATCGAAAACCTATCTTTTATCATAATAGCTATTGTTCCTTTGCCGGCGCCTGGAGGACCAAGGAAGATTAAATTCATTTTAGCTCCTTTAAAACTGAATTTTTTTAGACTTTATCAGATTTCATAAGAAAAATCTTCTATTTATATGATTTTTTTTAATGTCTATTGACACATAAGAGTGTTTTTTGGTATAAAAATCGAGCGCGTCAGGAATTATCCTGAATACATCAGGGATTTCCCTGAATGCGCTGTGGATATATGGCAGGAATGAGGTAATCATTTTTTGCTGAAGTTTTTTGAAATAATTAGGGAAGGGAAGGAAC
>JAGLNY010000294.1 GCA_023139255.1 Spirochaetales bacterium | reverse complement strand
TTGCACTGCAGATTGAACGTCTGGAGGACACCAGCGGACTCAACTATGACCTGAAAAGCATCGAACTCCAGATTGCCAAAGCTGAGGATATCAGTTCACTGGAATATGATCTGAAAAATCTTAATTATCAACTGGAACAGCTTCGATACAGCGGTACAAAAACTGAAATTGAGCTTCTGGAGATGAGGATCGATCAGACCCTTGATCAGATAGCCCAGGCGGCTGAAGATGCTGCATTGCTGAATATGAAGCGCGGCCAAATCCTCACCCGGATAGAGCAGAATGCTGATGAACTTGAGCTTCTGTATAACAAGCAGGTCCAGGCTCAGATCGCTTTTGACAATATTGCTGTAGAACTTTCATTGCTTGAAATGAAACGCAGTCAGACTCTTAACCAGATAGCCCAAGCTGCTGAAGATGTAGTACTGTTGGAAATGAAGCGCGGCCAAATCCTCACCCGGATAGAGCAGAATGCTGATGAACTTGAGCTCCTGCATAACAAACAAGCCCAGGCTCAGGTTACTTATGATAATATTGCTGCGGATATCCAACTCCTTCAGATGAAGAGGGATCAGACAACGATCAAGATAGAGCAGGCTGAAACAGAGCAGTATCTTCTCGGATTGAGATTGGCAGATGCCGAGAAAAAACTTGCTGATACCAGGTTATATGCAGGAATTTCAGGTGTGGTATCTGAAATCAGTGTTGATGAGAACGACAGCATAGGCACTCAGAACTCTATAATCCGTATAGTTGATCTGGATGAGATGATAGCTGTTGTGGAATTGGATGAGATAGATATGGTTGATATAAAATTGGGACAAACCATTAACTTGGAGTTTGATTCCTTGCCGAATCAGAAGGTAGCTGCATATATAAGTAAAATCGCAGTTGAGGGGAGATATACACAGCAGGGAATTGGTGTTGTCGATGTAGAAATTACCATAGACAACCCGCCAGCTGGTCTTAAACCAGGTTATACCTTTGCTGGTGGAATCCTTGTCAGCGACTCAGAAGAAGTTTTAGCAGTTGATGCGGAAGCAGTTTTTGCACTCCCTATGGGGGATATGTCAATAGTTATGAAAAAGGGGGAGGGTGAAGATGGAGAACCGACACCAATTCGTGTGACTACCGAATCTCTTCCTGACGGAATGGTACGCATAATTACCGAGGAATTAATGGCAGGAGATATTATAGTTGTAATAGAAGCAGAGGAGCCGAATGAAGACGGTTCTCCTGCATTAGCGCTTCCGGGAATGCATATACCTGGTTCCGGCGGCGGCCCTGGCGGGGGCACCGGTGGAGGAAGTGGCAGTGGTGAAAAATAAGGAGATATCATGACCGACACTGTTATACGATTGGATGATGTCAGGCGATACTATGTTATGGGTGAAAATATTGTGAAAGCCCTTGACGGAGTTACTCTGGAAATACAACGGGGTGAGTACACAGCTATCATGGGACCTTCGGGATCCGGCAAATCAACCATGATGCACCTTATCGGATGTTTGGATACCCCGACTGAAGGGAAAATAAGCATAGATTATGAGGATGTTTCAGACCTGCGAGAAGCTGAACTTGCTTTTATCAGGAATGAGAAAGTAGGATTTATTTTTCAGCAGTTCAATCTGCTTTCCAGGATTAGCGCCCTGGAAAATGTTATGACTCCGCTGCTGTATGCAGGAATTCCGGTTAAGCAGCGAAAAGAGATGGCCATTGCCGCGTTGGAACGGGTAGGTCTTGCTGACAGGATGAAGCATCGCCCGAATGAACTCTCAGGTGGCCAGAAACAGCGTGTCTCTGTCGCCAGGGCTCTTGTAAACGATCCATCAATTATTTTAGCTGACGAACCCACAGGAGCGTTGGATACAAAAACCGGGGACCAGATACTGGAACTGTTTGATGAGCTGCATGCGGAGGGGAGGACTCTGCTTGTTGTTACCCATGATGATGGAATCGGGGGACGCTGTCTGCGTCAAATACGACTCCGTGATGGAAAGGTGGAGGGACTATAATGTTTAAGGAAAATTTAAAACTAGCCCTGAAAGCTATGCTGGGGAATAAACTCAGGACCTTACTCTCTCTTCTTGGTATCGTTATAGGAGTAGGATCTGTTATTACCATACTTACCTTAGGAGAAAGTGCGACAAAAAGCATTACCCAAAGTATTGTTGAGTCGGGTCTTGAGACGATCTCAATATTCTCCACTTCAAATGATAATAAATCTATACAACGTGAGTTTACCGAGGAACTTCCTGAAAAAATACTTAATAACGTACAGGATATTAGTACCGTATTGGCCACAAACTCCACAAGGGTTACCTTAAGGAATGGGCAGGTGTCTGAATCGTATACCGTAATGGGGGTACCGGCTAATTATGCTGAGGTGCTTGATTATACGAGTGCAGAAGGTATGTTTTTTTCTGAAAAGGATGATTGGGATACCCGACAGGTGGTGGTTCTTGGTGCAGAAGCGGCAAAGTCACTTTTTCCTGACGGTAATGCCGTCGGTTCTTATGTAAGCATTTTTCGAAATCAGGCAAAAAGTTATCGTGTTGTTGGCGTAATGGATGAAAAAGCAGCCAGTTTTAATCTTCAGTTTGATTCCAGCGTGTATATCCCCTATAATACCTATATTCAGCGAATGGAAAAAGTTGAAATTGTGGGAAGCTATCTGATAAGAACTGAAACAGGTTCAGATGTACTTGAAGTATCGGATAATCTTGAAACCTATCTCGATAGGCTGGTTGGAGAAGGGAATTACAGAGTTTTCTCACCATCAACGATTGCGGAGATGGCTTCCTCTATAACTGGTACACTCAGTCTTGTTCTCGCAGCGATTGCAGCAATATCACTTCTGGTTGGCGGGATCGGGATCATGAATATTATGCTTGTATCGGTTGCTGAACGAACAAAGGAAATCGGAATTCGTAAAGCACTCGGGGCACCCCCGAGTGTCATACGAGGACAGTTCATAACTGAAGCAGTAACCCTGACCCTGATAGGGGGAATATTCGGCGTCATTTTTGGGACAGGTGTCAGTCTTCTGGCAACAAATATGCTTGGGTGGAGTTTGTTCCCGCAATATTTTTCCTATCTGCTGGCAGTTGGGTTTTCCATGCTTGTCGGAATATTCTTCGGATGGTATCCTGCAATGAAAGCATCCAAACTGGATCCGATAGAAGCACTTAATTATGAGTAATTATGAGTAAAAGAACAAAAAAACTGGACAAAGAAAGTATTCTTGTTATGACATCATTGTCGATTTTCTATGTCCTGATTCTATTTATCTCATTTATGTTTGTCAGGATGATGGATAAACGTAATGAGATACACATGCAGTATATGGCTGAGCAGTCTTTTTCAACCTTTTTCTTCCGGGCAAAGTGGAATGAGATGAATATGGATGAGATATTTGATGAAACCGGCGTGAAGGGACTCGGGACCTACACCAGCGAGGGCAGGCTAATTCTTGGGTTGGGTCAGGTCCCGGAATCATATATCCCGCCTGAGGAGTTTGTAGATCCTCTCTTTAGGAAAGGGGAAGCTGAATATAATAAGGAAACCGGGTTTATTGAATATACCCGGCGGGTATTGGTAACTCTTTCCATAGGTACTGATTCCCTGATTACTCCTGATATCCTCTATATCGCAATTGATGGGAAGGCATACAGAAATACCAGATTTGTATTGTTCGGGCTTTACGGTCTGTTTTCTCTGTTAATGACAATCTTTGTACTATTTGCCTGGCGAATGTTTGCCCGCAGTAAAACTTATCGGGAGACAATAACCCGACAGGAGAGTCTGGTGAGTCTTGGTGAAGCTGCCAGGACCCTTGCTCACGAAATTAAAAATCCTCTCAGTGCCATTGCCCTACAGACCGCTGTACTGAAGAAAACCCTTCCGGATGAAGCCGACAAGGGATTACGAACGATTGAGGAGCAGGTTCAGCGATTGAATAACCTTGCAGACCGTGTCCGGGAATTTATAAGAAATGCGAAAGGGAATCCTGAACATATCCATATTATAGATTTCATAACCGAAATTATCGGGACTTTTTACCGAAATATCCCTATTGAGAAGGCTCAAATGGATGCTTGCTATATTGAGATTGACCGGGAACGGGCCCGTTCTGCTTTTGAGAATCTAATAAATAACGCACTGGAAAGCAGTATAGACACTGAACCGGAAGTGTTTGTGGTCTGTAAATCCACAGCTTCATCAATATCCATCAGTATTGTTGATACAGGTGATGGTATTCCCGAAGGGCAGGAGAAAACAATTTTTGATCCCTTTTTCACTACGAAAACACAAGGATCCGGGATCGGGCTTGCGATATCACGGCGCTTTATAGAGAGTGCGGGGGGGACCTTAAAAATAAGAAGACGGGACCTGGAAGATGGAGCCCTGAAATATAATCAGGGAACTATTGCTGAAGTTACATTGCCGGGGAACAGAACATGAAAGTTTTAATTGTGGATGATGAAAAAAACATTCGGGAACTTATGGGAACTTACCTGAAGCTCGATGCCATTGAGAGTGAAGGAGCAGAAAATGGATTATCTGCCCAGCGTTTATTAAGGGAAAATCATTATGATGCATGCCTTGTAGATCTAAAAATGCCTGGGATGGATGGGCTTTCATTGATTAAGTGGATCAGAAATGAGGGGTTTCGTATGCCTGTCATCATGATATCAGCCCATGGGGAGATTCATGATGCTGTAGCTGCTCTCACAAGCGGTGCTCAGGATTATATCGTGAAACCTTTTGACCCGGAAGAGTTGAGTATCAGACTGGTAAAACTGATTGAATCCCAAAACCTGCAGAACCTGGTAGAGTCAGACCAGCGAACCCAAACTGGAACAGGGAAGTTAATCGGGGAATCCCGGCCGATCCAAAAAATCAAGAAAATAATAAACAAAATTGCCGAAACTCCTGCGACAGTCCTGATAACAGGAGAGAGTGGAACCGGGAAAGAGGTTGCAGCCAGACAGATTCATGCTGTATCCCTTCTTTGTGAGGGACCTTTTGTGGCTATCAATATTGGCGGTGTTCCCGAAAATTTGATTGAGAGCGAGTTGTTTGGTTACGAAAAAGGGGCATTTACCGGTGCGGAATCCAGAAAAATAGGCATGTTTGAACTTGCCTCCGGGGGAACGCTTTTCCTTGATGAGATAGGTGATATGTCGTTAAGCCTGCAGGTTAAATTACTCAGAGTTCTGCAGGAGAAAAAAATTACGCATTTAGGCGGAACAACTACAATCCCGATTAATGCGAGGATCATAACAGCAACAAATAAATCTTTGGAAACTATGATACGGGAAGGATCTTTCAGGGAAGATCTTTTCTATAGACTTAATGTTGTACGGATTGAGATCCCGACTTTGAGGGATAGAAAAGAGGATATTCCTCTGCTTGCCGGCAGTATCATAGCAAGATTGAACCGGCAAATGGGAAGCTCGAACCGGATAGAGGGGGTCACCCCTGAGGGGATACAATACTTGAAAGAGTACAGTTTTCCTGGAAACATCCGTGAACTCGAAAACGTTCTTGAACGTGCAGCTATTTTTGCCGAGCAGTCAATGCTCAGTGAGGATGATTTTGAACTTCGGGGAATTGTCCTGCATGAGCAGAACGTATTACCAGGAAAACCAACTGATTTGGATCAGAACAATACAGAGCCGAAAACACTGAAGAAAATTGAGGAGGAGGCTATGATACAGGCTCTTCACCGGTGGGAAGGAAATCGGACAAAAGCAGCTGGTGAGCTGGGAATATCCAGACGAACACTAATTAACAAGATAGCTGAATACGGATTGAACATATAGCCTCT
>JAGLNY010000293.1 GCA_023139255.1 Spirochaetales bacterium | reverse complement strand
ACTGAATTCTTCAGAGATTTCTTTACCTGTTCGTGCAAATGACTCAACAATAAAAGTATTCCAGTAGTGTTTTTCAATCTTATCAAGAAAGATAACATCGCCGAAGCGGTAGAATGGACGCTCCGAAGTATTGAACATATCCCTCATCATATGACGCTTACTTCCGTACAGACAGTATGCAACACGGTTATGGTTTTGCCATGAAGCCCTCAATTCACGCTGAATTGCTTCGGTATTGGTATATCGACCGACATTCTGAAATTCATCAATACAAAAAATTATCTTCAAGTTCTTTTTTTCCGCGATTCTTTCAGCCAGATCAAGTATCTCAATCCGGTTTCTCGCAAGTTCTTTTATATCAAAGCTGAATGAAAAATCATTTACTGAATCCGCCCTTATGGTTATCCTGGGAACAAGTTTTTTGAGAAATGCTTTTGCATGTTCAATAATTTCTGCGGATTTAATTGAGACGGATTTCAAGTACTGTTC
Organism: Spirochaetales bacterium; assembly: GCA_023139255.1. GTDB lineage: Bacteria > Spirochaetota > Spirochaetia > JABMQR01 > JABMQR01 > JABMQR01. The sequence goes on along the minus strand of JAGLNY010000293.1, from coordinate 4,163 downwards.
TGCATAGACTTGAAAAAACTCTTCTTCGGTCCTGATTTTGAATAAATCCAGCATCACCACTCTGTATTGCACATTCAGAGAAAATTATCTCCAATGCATTTTTTCACAAGCTATGATTTGCCCCAGCAGTGCGAGAAGATGGGAATCGTGGATATTCCGCTTAAGAGATTATGTTTAAGTATCTCAAGATATTTAACTCTGTCCGCAAAAGACAATTCTGAAACAATTTTCCCGAATTGAAAGGTGATTCCATACAACACCTCCTGGTATGCTACTCATTAGTAGCATTCCGCATGGTATCATCTTATGCAAGTAAAAAAAGAGCTCTAAACTACGCCAAAAAATTGGATAGCACTGCCCGGTACGACAGTCGTTAATAATCCTCAACCTCATCTTCATAGTCGTAATCCGGATACTGTTCCGGCGAATCCCCAACTCTTTTTATAATTCTGGGATATCCCTTTAAGGCAGAGGCCTCTTCAATCTTCAACACGGTTAATTCATGCCACCAATCATCCCCGAAATCAAAAAGGTAGTAGAATTTATCTTTTTCAAATAAATCCAAATCCCGGATTTTCGTTTTTTCAGCATTGTGTTTTTCCCCATGTGAGAAACCGAAGAGTTCTTCCATGTTCATCGGATGAGTTATTTCAGGAAAATCGTGGATTCCCCGGGTACTCTTCATGGCCTTCCCAGTCAGAAAAAACGAATAAAGGTGTTCATCATCCCTGTCAAATGCAGCAAAAATGGAATCATGCAAATCGGCCAAACTCTGATTTTCAATAATTTCGATATTTCTATAGGTTCTTTTGTTATAAAAAAGAGCCGCTTTAATGCAATAGACTTTCATTCAGATATCCCTCCAAATTCTAATACTCACGATTAGGTTCCAGGTTTTTACAAAAATTAGCCGGCAGGACTGGTATTACGCCGGTAAGGCGTAGCCGTCCGCACTCCCTCAAGAAATGGGCGGCTCATTTCCTTGTTCCATTGGCCAATAAAAAGCTTATACGTACGCTTCATAAAACTACTTCCCTTTTCAGAAGACGTCAACCCGTCGCATTGCTTCATTATAAAATCTGATATTCAATATTCATTGGTACTTGTGGACGGTACTGCCTGGCACCGCCATCTTTGGGTTGAATTGAACGATTTCAAATTATACGTACGTATTGACAATCGGCACACTTTGAAATAATATTACTATATGGAATTAGAATGGGATGAACAAAAAAACAAAATCCTTCAAGAAACCCGAAATATAAGCTTTGAAAGAATTAACGTTGCTATTGAAGAAGGCGGACTTCTCCGTATTCTCCGACATCCGAATAAGGATTATTTCAGTCACCAGCACCTACTTCTAGTACTCATCGAAAAGTATGTATATGTTGTTCCTGCCATTCCAACAGATAACGGATTCTTTTTAAAACTGCTTATCCCAGTAGAAAATATACAAAGATTTTTGTACAAGGCAAAGGAGTTTACCATGAATGAAAATATTTTTGATCCTTTAGATGATGAAGAAAAAGTACTCATGGAAGCAATAGAAAATGATGAGTTCATTCCCACTGATAATGAAACTGAGCTTAAAGAAAAAATACTGTTTGCCGCCCGGAATACAGGAAAGAAAGATCAGCGAATGAATATTCGTATGAGTAAAACTGATATGGACAGACTAAAAACCAAAGCTCTACAGGAAGGAATGCCTTACCAGACTCTTGTTTCCAGTGTGCTGCACAAGTATCTACACAACTCTCTCTGATCCCGTGGTGTAGTTTTAATGGCGTGGTGTAGTTTCAGGGCTAATTGCCTTTATGGATGGCGGGCCGCACTGCCTGGCACGCAATTTATTTGCAGTCTAGCTACAAAGTGATTCTTTATAGACTGGCAGCGATTCAATCTCTTTCTTAATCGCCAGCTTTTCAGTCTCCAGCTCAATCTTCATCTGCAAGTTGATAAAGTATTCATCACAAAAAGAAATTATTGTATACGATTATGTGGACACCTGCTCGGGCATGACCATTTCGATGCTCAAGAAACGGATTTCCGCATACAAAAAACTGGGATACCGTCTGATTCATGATTCATCTGACAAACTTGACCGGTGGCTGTGGTAATGATATGTGTATTTTTTTTATGGCAAAGCTTAAACGTTACGATTATGGAGGGGTAAACTTGATATCGGGAAGTACATTCAGAAGGGAAATGGCTGAATGGAACTGAAACTAAATTCAAACTCCACAATCTTTTTCGATACGATCCCATTTATCTATTATTTTGAGGATCATGTAGATTACGGGCAAGTAATTGATCAACATATCAGTTCTTTCAATACAAGAAAACGACAGCTCTTTAATATATATAGAAAAGAAAATATTCACTTTCCAGGAATCATCCGGACAAACTAATTTTCTGTGGATTTATGTTTTTAGGTGCCATTTTCACTTCCGAAATTTTTCAATCGGCTTTTCGTGACAACCTGCATTTAAAGCATGTAGAAGCTACATTTTCCCAACTTTCTATGTGTTTGTTGTCGTGTACCTTTAATGGTGTATAGAATTTATTGAATAGCAGTTTTTCGGAGCTTTCGCAGGCACCGCAGCTCATACTTCCAGAGAGAATTTTGATACCATATACAAAGGATAATTGACTATCCTGTTACGCTGGTCAATCCCGTATCTGTTTCCTGTAAATTTATATGACATTTCCGGATGATATTTACTCATATATGCAGCCAAGCTTTTAGCTTTAGTATTAATTCCCGCTTTCACCTCAACAGGCACTAATGCATTGCCTGCCTGCAGGATAAATTCAATTTCTGAAGTTCTTCCGACCCAAGTCGCAATGTCTGTAAACCCATAGGAAACTAATTCCTGCAGAATGAAATTTTCCGCAAAATAGCCCTTATATGTTCCATAGTTATACCGGATAATAGTTTCCGGCGGTATTTTCACCATAGCCCCTAAAATTCCGACATCAAAAAGAAATAATTTAAAATAATTCTCCATGGTATTCCCGTTTACAGGGATTACCGGATGTTCGCATATATTCACTTTCATTACCAATCCTGCTTTTTCAAGCCAACATATGGGATCAGCCAGGTCTTCATAACTTCTATAACCTTTAGAAATGACATCCTTAAACTTGAATTTCTTTGAAGCCCCATCCTGCACCCGTGAAAGTTGTACAGGAACTGATGTAAAAATCCGTTCAATATGTCTTGCATTAGCATTCCCGGGATATTTCCCAAAATCATATCGATAATTGAGAAGAAGCTCATTCTGCAGCCTGCGGACATTCCTAAAAGCCAGAAGCGGATTCCCCTTTTCTTTTGCATATTCGAGGATAACTTCCGGCAGTCCTCCGGTAATGAAATACACTTTAAGCAATTCAAACAAATGTGTGTGATATACAGGATCAATTGTTTCCCCACGAAATGCCTTCAGAAAATCAAGAGCCATGTTCTCATTGATACCCTCAAGAAACTCTTCAAAATTCATTGGGTAAAGATATAAAGATTCTATTTTTCCTACAGGGAAAGCCTCTTTCCCATGAATCACCCCAAGATTTGAGCCGGCAGCCGCAACTGCCAGTTTCCCCATATCCTGTCTAAAGTATTTTAACGAAGTGATGGCCCTGGGAATTGATTGTATTTCGTCCAGAATAAGAAAATCACTTTCTCTGTTTATTATTTTGCCGCTAATAAAACTCAGCTTATCGATAATAGTCTTCGGATTAAGAGAGCTCTCGGTAAAAATTGGTTCCAGCAGATGTTTTTCCTCTTCAAGGTCAAAATAATGTACTTTTGAAAAATAACTCTTACCAAATTCCTTAAGTATATAAGTTTTACCAACCTGCCGTGCGCCATTGAGAAGCAGTGGTTTTCTCTCTTTTTTCTGTGCCCATTGTATCAGTTTTTCTTCTATAGTTCTTTTCATGCTATTCTGAGATTACCTTTTTTTAGTATATTCACTGTTAACAATACTATGGCATGGAGATTTACACAAGGAATATCTTTAAGTATATGGAGTTTTATACAAGGTATTTCTTTATTTTCGGTGCCATTCTTGATTTACAAGTTGGAATTTGAGCATGAAAGAAGCTTAATCACGCGAAATCCATGTTGACATAAAGCGGATACCAGGAAATTGCAATTGGTTCAT
>JAGLNY010000292.1 GCA_023139255.1 Spirochaetales bacterium | reverse complement strand
TCATCGCCAAACCCGGAAGTAATGATATGCTTATACCTATAGCTCAGCAATGAGAAGTATATATGAACAGTGACTACATGCCACGAAGTATTGATATAGTACTGAAAGAGGCTCTGGAAGCTTCTGGGGCAGTACTAATTGAAGGAGCCAAATGGTGCGGAAAAACGAGAACGGCAAAGGAAAAATCTGTTAGCAGCCTTCTTATGCAGGATCCTGACAACTCAGCTTCCTATATAAAAATGGCTGATACAAAACCTTCACTACTGCTAAAAGGAGAATGCAGTCCAACACACAGGAACAGGGAGAATCTCAATGCTTCTTATGAGACCAATGAGCTTATATGAATCTGGAGAATCTAATGGCTCAGTTTCTCTGGTTGACCTGTTTAATGGTACAGAACAGATTGAATCATTATCTTCATTGACAATTGAAGACCTGGCATTTGCAATTGTTCGAGGTGGGTGGCCAGCCTCTATTGGGACAAGAGAAAGCATATCGATAAGAAAAGCCACTGACTACGTTGAAGCAATAATAAATCTTGATGTTTCAAGAGTTGATGGGATAAAAAAAAGTCCCGCAAGAGTCCGCGCCGTTATGAGATCTCTTGCCAGAAATATTTCAACTATGGCAAAGATTTCAACGATACATCGGGATACTACTGCTAATGACAGTTCTGTTTCAGAGAAAACTATCTCTTCATATATAAATGTCCTGAAAAGAATTTTCGTTGTTGAAGATTTACCCGCCTGGAACCCGGCAATGCGCTCAAAGACTGCATTGCGAACTTCCCCAAAACGACACCTTGTTGATCCTTCCATAGCAACAGCAGTTTTACGTGCTACTCCTCAAAGCATTTTAGAAGATTTCAATACGTTTGGGTTTCTATTCGAGTCCCTCTGTATCAGGGATTTACGAGTCTATTCACAAAGGCTGGATGGAGAAGTTTTTCATTATAGGGATAAAAGTACGCTAGAAGCAGATGCAGTAATTCATCTCCATGATGGTAGATGGGCCGCAATTGAGGTAAAACTGGGGTCAAAAAAAATTGAGGCAGCAGCTCGAAATCTGTTGTTGTTGAAAGAAAAAATTCATTTAGGTAAGATGAAAAATCCTTCATTCCTGGCAGTTATTACGGGCACTGAATATGCTTACCAGAGAAAAGATGGGGTCTTTATTATCCCAATTGGTTGTTTAAGATATTAACACCGCAGTACTCGTGATGTAGTTTTTAAATTCAATATATTATTCCAACTCTATATAATCCAGATTCTATCAGCCTTCTATTATCTTTTTAATGCGTGCATACGTATATATGAATAAAAAGCAATCAAAAACTACTAACAATTGGCATTTATTCAAATTATTGCCGTTTGTTTGTATGTTTTAAAGTAATTGATATTGATAGATATGAAAGTTGAAGCTCTGTATTATGGTAACCCGTAAATCTGTAATGTAAGAGGTCAAAGCTATAGCAAAGAGATTCTTACTGAAATAAGTCTTCTCTAAAAGACCAACACAGCCGCCCCCGGTGTCTGGCATCACAGCACCCTTCCCTACGCCATAATAGTATAATTCCATTCGCCGTGAAAATCTGCTTCCACAAGATTCACTGCAGCAAGTTCCTCATCGGTAACTTTGACACCTTCCTCATAGACGTTTTCATCAAGCATTGCGCGCACCTCGGAATCCAACCTCTTTTTCACTGCGATTTTCATGCCCGGCTCCAGCCTCGTTTTCGAACCAGCAATCAACCTCACCACCGTCTCTCCCACAGCTGAAGCCTTGCCCCGCCAATCCTCCGAAATATAGCTATACATTTTGTGCTCAATCCTATTCCACCTGCTCGTTCCGGGAGGAAAATGACAAACACTGATATTCAACCCCAGTTCCGTCGCCAGCTTCTGCAGCCCCGCCTTCCAGAGCCGCACCCGGCACCCGTTATTCACGCCGCAATCGACGACAACAAGCAGCTCCCCGGCTTGCGGATAGATGCTCTTTCCCATCATATCCCACCAGAACCGGATACTATGAACTGCAAATTCAGCCGTATCCGCGCCGATACCAACATTCACCCATCCAGCCCGCTTAAACTCCCCGATGTTCTCCTTCTTCCCGATGTCTACTGCTATAACCGGATTGATGCGAGCCTGAAAGTCCCTGGCCCGTTCGTTGAGATAGCGGAACTGCTTATCTTTATCAGGATGATTCATCCCCCCTTTCGTCTTCTTATACGACTGCAGGCTGTAGTTCAGGTCTGCAAGCAAGCTGCACACCGTACGCTG
>JAGLNY010000291.1 GCA_023139255.1 Spirochaetales bacterium | reverse complement strand
TGGAAGCAAAATCTAAAAGCCTCAGTCCTGCGCCGTAATTCCCGGCAATGGTATCGAGAAATAAGGGAGAAAACGATATTCCACTCTGGCCCCAGATAGAATTTGCTGTTCGGAACAGGAATGCACCATCACTATCTTCTTCAGCTTTTACACTGCTCTTGGTATCCTCCGCACTTACAAGCCGGAGATCCAACGCATTCAAGCTTCTGTGAGTACCTTCCTGCCCAAGTGTAAATAAGAGGGTCTCTTCCATCTCCTGTTCAGTCCGGGTTCTCGCCCCTGCATAAGTCATAGCCATGGCTATATGTATACTGTAGGGGGAAAAGAGAAGGTTTCCTTCAGTACTGCTAACCTGGTTATACAATGACACCGCAAAACTATTTATATTATCAGCGGCAGTACGTATATCTTCTAATGACACTGAATCTGCATCACTACGCGGGATATCAGACTTCAGGAATTCAATAGTATCATCTGCTTCCGGGGCTCCCCAAAGCTGGCACCCGGATCCGGCCAATCCTATTAATAACAGCACTGCAATTGCTTTAAATTGATATTTCTTCATAAGCAGCCTCCCACAAAAACACATTTTCATCGACTGACCATTATGAACCCATCCTGAATATTATAACACAGCAGGCTACCCAAATTCCAGATTCTCAAGACTAATATTTTTCACCTATTTCCCGTACAACCTATTGCCATAAAACAAAACCTCTTGTATACATATAATATGTTGACACAAACCTTTACGACACATCTATTTATGGTCTCACTAACTCAAACCCTAAAAATTGCAGCCGTGTACCCGGATACCATTCCACGGAGAGTGTCGGTATAGAATTATAATATCAGCTGATACAGCCCGTGGATCCTCACAGATTCACGGGCTTTTTTATTTTATAAAGCAGCAATTTATCAGGAGGTGCAAAGTGAACACGATACTGACAGTTGAGGAACTCAGAAAAACATTCCGCATGAGAAACAAGGGTAAAATAGCCAGGGGAGAAAAACGGACTAGAACCATACATGCAGTTGACGGAATCAGTTTTTCCGTTGAAAAAGGGGAAATCCTTGCATTTATCGGCCCGAATGGTGCCGGAAAGTCCACAACTATCAAACTCATTACCGGCATCCTCTACCCGGATGGCGGGGCTGTTACTCTTTTGGGAATGGATCCTTACAAAAACCGCAGGCGGATCTCGTATGATATCGGGACCGTATTCGGCCAGAAAAGTCAGCTTTGGTTTCATTTGCCTCCAATAGATTCCTTCAGACTTCTTGGTGCAATTTATGATCTCACTACCCGTCAAACTGAGAATCGGATTGAGGAACTTACCGATGAGTTCGGGATTAGGGAGTATCTTAACCAGCCGGTTCGCAAACTCTCACTGGGACAGAGAATTCGTTGTGAAATTGCCGCGTCACTGATCCATTCGCCTTCGATTCTCTTTCTGGATGAACCCACGATCGGCCTTGATGTTATCGCAAAGAAGATGATCAGGGATTTGATTAAGAGAATTAATGCCGAGGAGAATGTGACAGTTTTTCTTACTTCCCATGATGCCGGTGATGTTGAAAAACTCTGCCGGCGGGCAATGGTAATTAACAATGGGAGCATTGTTTGGGATGGAAGCGTAAAGAAAATGAAATACTCACTGCTGAATAAGCGGATTATTGATATCAAGCACGATGGTAACCGCAATCAGGAATGGGACTTCCCCGGGGTTAAAGCCCTGAAGAAAAATGAGTACTCTTTGAAACTGGAAGTGGACCTTACAGAACAGAGCCTGGATAATCTCCTGGGGGAAATTTTGAAAACGGGAAACATACAGGACATTGCAATCTCCCCAATCCCGATGGAAGAAATTATCTCAGAAATATACGAGGGTAAGTTATGAACCGGTCCCATAGTTCCCACAGTATTTCACTCCGGGGATACAGGAAAATCTTTGTATACTCCCTGAGAAATCAGCTCGCTTATCTGCCCAGCTTCCTTCTGCGAAATGTTTTCTTTGTTATGGTAATATTTATATTCTACTCACTATGGCGGGTCATCTTCAGGGACTCACCGGTAATAGCCGGTTTCACCATGGTTCAGACGCTCTGGTACCTGACCTTCACCGAGGCCATCGCCCTCTCACTCACCAGGGTATGGTATGATATCCAGCAGGAGGTGCGCGACGGGAGCCTGGCGTACCTTCTAGTCAGACCTTATTCCTATATTCTCTTTAAACTATCCCGCTCACTTGGGGAATCCGCACTGCGGCTGATAACACTCCTGGCTGAAGGGTTTCTCCTTGCCATGATCCTTGCCGGTCCCCTGCCTGGTTATATATTTGCCCTGTTACCCGGACTGCTGCTCATGAGCATCGGGATTATTATGAATACCTGCATTTTTATCATGATCGGTCTCCTGGCTTTCTGGACGGAGGAGGCTTCACCCTTTTATATGATATACCAGAAGATGCTCTTCATCATCGGGGGCATGTTCATCCCTGTGGACTTCTTTCCTCTCTGGCTTCAAGGTTTTGCGAAGCATACACCATTTGCTTACTCAGTCTATTGGCCTGCCAGGTCGATGATAGATTTCTCCAGCAAGGTTTTCGTTCAGACTTTATCCGGACAGTTGATCTATCTTGTACTTATTGGAATTGCTGCATCCTGCATGTTCAGGTGTGCAGTAAAAAAAGTACATGTACAGGGAGGTTGATATGAAACATACAAACTCTTTTCTGGTAATTTTATGGAAATA
>JAGLNY010000290.1 GCA_023139255.1 Spirochaetales bacterium | reverse complement strand
CCTTCTGCCTCAAATACCTGTTTCGGGTACCAGACAAAACTTTTAGCATTTACACGGTGAAATACTCCGTAGATTTCCCCATCATAAGAACCAAGGTCTTTCCAGGCTGGAGTATAGTTTGCATCAATTAATCTGACAACTTCGCTGCTCAGTGGATTCAGCACTCCGCGCTCTGCAAAATTTTTCATAAGCCCGGGTTGCGGCAGTGCTGCTACATCAGGGGGATTACCGGCTTCAACCTGCACGAAAATCTGTGTCTCAAACTCGGCAGAGGGTTCATATACTATATCAATTCCCAACCGTTCCTCTAAGGGTACCATCGCTTCCTCAAAACGCAGTGCTTCCTGATCCCTGAAAGCCCCAAAAACTTGTACGGTTTTTACTGTTTCCTCTGCTTCTTCTACTCCTCCTGCAAAGACTAATCCCACCATTGAGATTAGAACCAATACTACTAACATTTTTTTCATAAGGTTTTCCTCCTTTACCTTTATGAATTTTTCTATTGACATCCCCCAGGATTTTTCCTAAGTGGTATGTCTTTCAACAATCTGAAGGCTCAAATGCACTTTAGCACTGGGAGCCAGCGGGTTGCTCATATGCTCAAGAAGCTTAATTGCGGCAAGATGACCTGAATGATCTAAAGACTGCCGTATCGTAGAGAGATCCATATAATCAGCAGTATCTATATCATCGAATCCCAGAACGGCAACATCTTCCGGAACCCGGAGCTTTAGCATTTTGGCAGCTTTCAATACACCGATAGCCTGGGAGTCTGATGCACAGAAAACAGCACGCGGTCTCTCAGAAGGCTTAAGCAGTTTCTTTGCGCACTCAACCGCATACTTCATACCGTATTCATGAAATAGTATGTGGTCTTCAAGCAATTGTGCTCCCTGCTGTATGATTCCGGATTTAAATCCTTCAAGACGTTGTTCTGTTGCATGCAAACTGTATGCAGGTTGACCGCCTTCCCCAATAAATGCAAGTTTTGCATAGCCTTTTTGTATCAGGTACTGAGCAGCCATACGACCGCCAAGGATATTATCAATTTCTATGCTCGAATATGCAGGACGCCCAAACTCAAGGCTGACAACCGGCAGATGGTACTGTCTAAATCTTTCCACATCATTTTCCGTGAACGGCAGGGACATTATTATAAGTCCATCAATTCTGCCCGTGACCGGCAGAACTGAAAGATAACTTTTCAATTGCTCATAGGTATCAACTGCATAAGTAATAAGATCATAGTGTGTATCTGCCAGGGCTTCGTGTATCCCTCGCAGTCGTTGTACAAATGACGGTGCTGTAAAAAAAGGCGTCAGCACCCCAATACGCCTGATTCCACTCCTGGCTCTCGCAACAGCTTCCGCCAGCGGAACAAAAGAGAGTTTGCTCATAGCCTCCTCGATTTTTTTACGAGTTTTACTTGCTACCTTGTCTGGTGAATTAAGGAAACGGGAAACGGTCGCAATACTGATACCTGCATGTTCCGCTACATCATAAATCGTTGTTTTTTCTGCCATTATCCCTGTCCCGAAGAATTATAATTTCTCAATGTAAGTGCTTTCATAAAACCTTTTACATTCTATGATACAGAATTCCCGTTGTCAAGTAGTTTTATTGCTTTTCCGGCTTTTTCACCTGGATAAGATTTTATCCACGCTTGTGATTATTCTCTAATTGTTACTCTAAAGATAGTGTAGCAGCAGCTGTATCATCGGTGTATTGCGCTTTGATCCGGGCAAACCATACCGAAAAGCTAACTGAGAGTATCAGAACCAGTGCAAGGGCGGCAAGGGAACGAGAATGACGTTTAAATCGTTCCTTCCCGGTTCCCTCTTTATCCTTAAAAAATGTCGATCTGATAAAACAAATTGAACCGGCAGCAAAAATACAATAGAGAGATGCAGCAGGTGCAAAGGTGCAAATTGATGCATACCCAAAAACATTCGGGTAACTGGCACCTGTAAAAGGAATAAGAGTTACAATCGCACCGATGGTGAACAGTATGGAAAGACCAAGTAATATTTTATATGTCAGTGTTTTCATAGTTATTCCTCCAAATCATCTGGTTGAAACAGGTTCATTTCGCAATATATTCTGCTTCCAGCTCCCGAACGAGCCTGTGCAGTTCCCGGGTTTTCTCAAATCCCTGCGGCAGGCGGATATCATCAAGCCGGGTAATCGGCATTGCCCCCATGCTGGTACTGGAAATAAACAACTCATTATAGTGCAGTTTCTGTATCTCATCGAGGGAAGGATCTTCAAAAACAACCTCCATTCCCAGCTTCTCTGCAGAATGAAGAATATATTTCCGTGTAACTCCCGCGAGCACACCCTTCCCGGGAGTTATCAATTTGTTTCCTGAAACAACAAACAGGTTGCTCCTGGTCCCCTCAACAACACATCCGTAACGGTTAACAAACAAAGCTTCAAGCGCCTGACTTTTTTCAGCCTCCCGCAGTGCAAGATAATTCAGAAGAAGAGAATTGGATTTTACTTCAGGAATTATCCGCTCCCCTCCATATGTTACAGCATAAGCACCCTGTGTATAAAATTTTTCGGGATACAGAGGAAGTTCCTGTGGAAAAATAAAAAACATCGGTACCTGTCCGCCAATTAGCTGAACCCTGAAAGCAGCAGTGTCAACTAAATCTGCCTTAATTAGGAGAAATATCATTCGTGTAATATCATCCAGAGAAAATGAGTGAATAATTTCAAGTCTGCCGGCAGATTCGACAAGCCTGTCCAGATGGTCCTCCAGAAAAACAGGTATACCCTTAATCACTTTAATAGATTCATACACACTGAAATTGAAGAAAACTTCACGTACAGAGACAGGAAGCATTGCCTCTTTGAGCGGTATAACTGACAGATCACGTACAGCATGTCTGAACAAAGGGATTTTATGCGTGTTCATATACTAATCCAACCCGGGCATCCTCAGCACATCCCGGGGCTTACTCCCCTGTGCCGGTCCGACTATTCCGCGGTCTTCCATCTCCTCAACAATCCGCGCAGCACGGTTATACCCAATCTTCAATTTCCTCTGGAGATACGAAGCTGAAGCACTGCCGCGTTGGGAAACTATTTTAAGTGCTTCCTGCATGAGATCATCCTCAGCGTCAGCATCATTATAATTATTAAGCTCATCTTCATCCTCTTCATCATCCATAAAATATGCTTCATCCAGATAATCCGGTTCTCCCTGCGATTTTACATAAGCTACAATCTTCTCAACTTCTTCTTCAGCAAGAAATGCCCCCTGGATTCTTGATGGCACCGGATCCCAGGAAGATGAAAAAAGCATGTCGCCCCTGCCAAGGAGTTTTTCCGCCCCCGGCTGGTCAATGACTATGCGGGAATCGGTATTACTAGTTACCATAAAAGCAATCCGCGAGGGAATATTAGCTTTAATAATCCCGGTTATAACATTTGTGGATGGTCGCTGAGTTGCAAGTACAAGATGAATACCGACTGCCCGGGCCATTGCGGCAAGACGAGCCAGATATCCTTCCAGCTCTTTTCCGGTGGTCGTCATAAGGTCAGCAAATTCATCAATTATCACAACGATATAAGGAAGTTTCTCACGTGCTAATTTATAATTCTCAATACGTTTGTTATATGAGCCAAGATCACGTACATTCAAGCTGTCAAGCAGACTGTAACGTCTTTCCATCTCAAACAGGCAGTACTGCAGCGCTTTCAGTGCCTTTTTGGGTTCTGTAATTACCGGGGTCAATAGATGCGGTATATTGTTATAGAGTTTCAGTTCAACAATTTTCGGATCTACCAGCATAAGACGCACTTCTTGCGGACTTCTCCGGTAAAGGATGGAACAAATCAATGAGTTTACACAGACAGATTTACCGGAACCTGTTGCCCCGGCTATCAGCAGGTGTGGTGTCTTTACCAGGTCGATTATCTGTTTCTCACCCGTGATATCCGTACCAAGCACTATTGGAATTGCATACTCTTCATGTTCTACAATGGATTGGAGCATCTCCTTAAAACCGACGGTGAATCTTTTACGGTTAGGGACTTCGATTCCTACCGCTTGCTTCCCTGGTATCGGGGCAACAATCCTCACTCTGGAAGCTGCAAGCTGGAGCGCAATATTATCAGCCAGGTTTGTGATAGTCTGCACACGTATACCCGGCGCAGGAAACAGCTCGAACATGGTAACGACAGGTCCTTTCTGTACTCCTGTGAGTTCAACGTCAATTTTAAACTCTTTCAGTGTCTGCATTAAAATCTCTCCGGACTTCCGGGTATTTTCATCAATAGTACTTGAGATATCAGGATAATCTAACAGCAGGTCCTCTGACGGGGGTATATAATTCCCTTTTCGTATATTTGAAAAAAACTTCTTCTCGCTCCCCCCGCCTCCTTCCTCATCGGCATGTGATGCTAAGCCAATTACACCGGGTACAAATTCATCATCAGTGATAGTTGAAGAGGAAAATTCCTGCTGCATCGTCTTGTTCTGTAATACATCCTCACTATCTTCCACTGCTTGAATCAGAGTTGGATCACGTTCCTGTTCCCAATCATCTTCAAGGATTTTTCCATTGCTTCCGGTAATTTCAGCAGGCTGAGCGGTCTGAAAGGATCCTTCGGGTATCTGATCATCTACTATTAGAGGGGTCGTTTTCTCCTGTCCGGAGGGAGCAGTTGTTGTATCATCCGCACTATCTACATCTGAAGTATCTTCAAATGCTATTTCCTGCTGAATTGGCTGATTTTTTTTACCTATAATAGTATCAAGTTCAGGTAAATCAGGAATTAATGGAAAACTCAGTGTTAAATCTTTGTTGCCCAGTCCATGTTGATCAACTTGATCGGATCCAGCTGGTATTTCTTTCCTGGCATTGATTTCATCATCCGTTTCCTGGATAGCAAATATTTCTTCGTCTTCTCCATCGGAATCCCCAAACTTATGCTCACCCTCAGCTGGCCTGTAGGCTGGCGGAGTGGATTCTCCATTGCTATTAATTAACTCTTCCTGCCGTTTCTCTTCTTCAATCCGCGCACGTCTTACCCGCTTGCGTTCCCGTTTCTGTTTCATTTTTTGTATTCGACTCGAGACCTTCCTGTCAATTTTTTTCTGTTCTTTTGCACTTATTTCCGGAAGTCTCTCACTTTCCGAAAGTCTC
>JAGLNY010000029.1 GCA_023139255.1 Spirochaetales bacterium | reverse complement strand
CTGACACCGAACAGATGGGTGATGTTGATAATTCCCAGTCCGCGTATTTCCATATGGTGGGCTAAGAACTCATTTTCTCCCTCACCGATTAAGATACTTCCAGTTACACACCGAAGCTTAACAGTATCGTCACTGATCAGTCTGTGACGCCGTTCTATCAGCTCAAGGGCAGTCTCACTTTTTCCAATACCACTTTCTCCTGTAATCAGTACTCCAACTCCGAAGACTTCAACCAGAACGCCATGAATGGTAGTCTGTGGTGCAAAAATATCATTCAAAGCCTGGTATAGCCGCAGGGAAAATTCACCTGACTGAAGATCTGTTTTGAGAATCGGGCATCCGGATTTCTCAGCAATTTTAATAAATTTTTCTCCTGGTATCTCTCCCTCACAAAAAACACAGGTAGGAATCGGAAAAGAAAACATTTTCTCAATAGTTGCATAGGAATTCTTTTTTTCAAGGGTTTTAAGATAAGCCTGCTCACCCTTGCCGAAAACCTGGATGCTGTCAAAGGAAAATTCATCAATAAAACCACTGAGCGTTAAACCGGGTCGGTTTATTTTAGAGGTAGTTATGACTCTGGAAAGTCCCGGCCTGCCGCCGATACATTTTAAATCAAGTACATTTTTCTTTTTTAAATCAAGATCTAAAAGATCAAGAACTGTAAACTCCTTCATAGACCACCTTTTTAGAAGAGTGAGGTTTTTATAATTATCGCAGACGTATAGATTATAGCATGGGTTTTTATAATGTGTAAATAAATGTTAAGCAGTTTTTGCTTTTCATTAAGAAAGAATTGAGATTATAACTCTTATTATTTCCAATCATATACAGCATTAGACATTAGCTTATGAAATCATTGACGGACAGCCCGCTCAAGTGTATTATCGTTAGAGATAAATTAATTATGTATTTGCCAATAACAGCAAATCTAAAATCTGGAGTAAGAGTATATGATACAAGTAGAACACCTTACGAAAAAGTTCGGCCGTGTCGTAGCCGTAGATGACATCTCCTTTAAAATAGAGAGAGGGGAAGTTATCGGTTTTCTCGGTCCCAACGGCGCAGGCAAGTCGACTGTTATGAACATCCTGACAGGCTGTATATCAGCATCCGATGGAAAATCAATGATTAATGGAATAGATATTCTTGATGATCCCTCAGCGGTAAAGAGAATGATCGGATATCTACCGGAGAACCCTCCGCTGTATGTGGAGATGACTGCAATTGAATTTTTGCATACTGTTTGTGATCTGAAAAACATTTCCCGGGTAAAAAGAAAAGTGGAAATTGAGCAGGTTATGGAGAGAGTCGGGATTACGCATGTTTCCGGACGTCTGATACGTAATCTTAGTAAAGGGTACCGGCAAAGAGTAGGTCTTGCTCAGGCAATGATTGGCAAACCGCCTATAATGATTTTTGACGAGCCTACTGTTGGGCTTGATCCCGGACAGATAATAGGAATCAGGAACCTTATTAACGATCTTGGCAAGGACCATACGGTAATTCTCAGTTCGCATATTCTTTCTGAAGTCCAGGCTATGTGCGAGAGGGTTATGATTATTTCCAAAGGAAAAATAATCGCCTCAGACACACCGGAAAATCTTTCACATCATCTTTTCGGGACAAATCGTCTTTTTATATCTGCTGCTGCAGACAGAGAAGATGTTGAGAAAACAGTAAAAGGTATCCCTGATATTCTTGAGTATCAAATTGAGGATGGAGAGGAAGCAGGAGCCGTGAATGTGAAGCTGAAAGCAACAGAAAATGCTGATATACGTAAAGCAGTTTTTTCAGCTTTTGCCGCGGCAAATCAGCCGCTGCTCATGATGCGGCCGATAGATTTGAGTCTTGAGGAAATTTTCCTTGATCTGACACGTGCAGAGGTGGAATTATGAGAGCAGTATATAAAAAGGAATTAAAAAGTTATTTTCTAACGCCGGGTGCATATATATTTATGGGAGCATTTCTGCTGATTGCAGGTCTTCTCTTTTCCCTGCAGAATATTTTTACCGGCAACAGCGATTTTGCAACTTTTCTCGGCAGCCTGATTTTTATTTTTCTCCTGGTTGTGCCAATTTTGACAATGAGACTTTTCACGGAAGAAAAACGGCAGAAAACAGATACACTTCTGCTTTCAAGCCCGGTAAGTATTGTTGGCATAGTTCTTGGAAAATATCTGGCGGCAGTAACAGTTTTCTTACTGACATTGGTAGTAACCATACTGTTCCCGCTTTTTCTAAGTTTCCACGGTAAAATGGATTGGGCACAGATCTGGGGTACGTATATTGGTTTTTTCTTTCTTGGCAGTGCCTTTATCGCAATTGGGACATTCCTGTCTGAGGTTGCAGAAAGCCAAACCTCTGCGGCAATTCTTACTTTCTGTGGTTTGCTGGCAAGTTGGGTTATTGATTATGTAAGATCTTTTGTACCAATGTCATCAATGGCAGGTGCAATATTTATCCTGATTCTTGCAGGAATAGCCATAGCAGTTTTCCAAAACAAGGCGCAGGACTGGCGTATATCGGCAGCTGCCGCTGTAGTAGCGATCGTAGTTGTGATAATCCTTTATTTTACCGCTGCAGATGCACTTTACGGGCTTATTAGTAAATTTATTGCCTGGTTTTCATTAACCAGCAGGTTCCAGAGGTTTTCTATGGGAATCCTGAAACTTGACGCAGTAATCTACTACATGAGTTTCTCAGCCTTCTTCCTCTATATAACAGGAAGTCGTATCGAAAACCGCCGCTGGAGTTAACAACATATGAAAAAAATATCATTTAGAGTAAAACACGCGGCAATTTCTGTCGCAATTAGCATTGCGGTCCTGGTTGGCTTGGTATTGATAAACATGCTGGCTGGTGAAATAGATCTGGATTTTGATATGACAAGACGGGATATGTATACGCTTACCGAAGAAAGCAGGGAGCTGCTTGATGGTTTAGAGGAGGAGGTAACCCTCTATTATCTCTCAAAAACCGGACAGGAGAATATAACAGTTATCGAACTGCTGAAGCAGTATGATTCCTATAATAATGTCTCACTTTTGACTATTGATCCCGACAGAAATCCTGCGCTGATTTCACGGTACACTGAAGAATCCGGGGAAGGTGAAGACCAGAAATCAATAGCAACGGGATCGGTTATTGTGGTCAGCGAGGGACGGAGCAGGGTAGTCCCGAATATTGATCTCTATAATATATCATATACCGAGCAGGGTGGAATAAATGTGTATGGATTTAAGGCAGAGCAGAGTATTTCTGCTGCAATCCAGTATACGTCAACAGGGGAGCAGGTTGTCGTTTATCAGCTGCTTGGGCATAATGAGTATACATTCGACGATTTTAATTACACAGAAACTCTTGAAAAAAGTAATTTCACTCTTAAAACACTCAACATGACTACAGCTGCGGCAATACCGGAAGATGCTGATATCGTTGCGGTTTTAAGTCCTTCCTGGGACTACAGCA
Organism: Spirochaetales bacterium; assembly: GCA_023139255.1. Classification (GTDB taxonomy): domain Bacteria; phylum Spirochaetota; class Spirochaetia; order JABMQR01; family JABMQR01; genus JABMQR01. The sequence continues at coordinate 8,674 of JAGLNY010000029.1, read as the reverse complement.
AGAATGAAGTGGACAAAATCCAGGAATTTCTTGAAAGAGGCGGCAGTCTGTATGCTGCTTTTGATCTCACGCAGGATCCGCTGGATAACCTTGCTGCATTTCTTGTCTCCTGGAATATTGATATAATGAGAGGTATCATCATGGAACAGGATACTAACAGACTTATTCCTGAGTTCGGGGGGGCACCGGTAGTTTTTGCCCCGGCATACGAAGAAGAGGAGATTGCCAAGCCGTTAATTGAGAATAATCAGAGTATGATCATTGCATCATCCATGGGGTTTGTTGAGACTGAGATCAGGAAGAGAAATATTGAATTTATCCCTATTCTGTCAAGTACGGATAAGTCATGGTTCAGAATTGACTTGAATACATCATCCCAGAACAGGGTCATCACAGATAAATCCGGTCCTATTTATGCTTCAGTCGGCGCAGCGGAAAAAAGCATGGAAACAGGTTTTCAGGAAGGGGCAAAAATTCTTATTCTTGGGTCTGCACAATCTTTTACTCCGCTTTCAGAGATAGGGTCGTTAAAGGCGAACTTTGACTTTACTCTCTCTGCTCTTGGATGGTTGGCCGGCAGCGAAAAAGCAATAAATATTCAAAGCAGGAGTCTGTATCAATTTCCGATGCAGATGAGTTCTGCTAATGCATATGTGTATGCAGGAATCGTGGTTATTTTTATTCCTTTTGCCATTATTCTTACAGGACTTATAATCTATCTCAGGAGAAAGCGACTATGAAAAAAACGCGTCTCCTTATTATTGCGGCTGCTGTTGTAATCCTGTTGATTGCTGTTTATATTCTGGTTACCAGGGAGCCTAAGGAGCCAGAGCCGGATCCGGTGGAGATCAGTGAGCTGGAAGAAACTCCTGTCGTTGTAGAAGATGAAGCTCCGCGGGGAAGTGTGTTTATAAGCCTGGTTGATATTGATCTCGATAATCTTGAAACTATAGAGGTTGATCGTGTTGGAGAAGAACAATACACCCTGATCCCTTTCGGAAGCGGTACTTTTAAGATTGCTGATACACCGGGAGTTTCCCTGATGGAAAGTGCAGCTCAATCAATCCGGTTTTCACTGATACTTTTTACTTCAACTGATATTGTGTCAGAAGGGGAGAATCTCGCTGATTTCGGGCTTGATGAACCTGAAGCATACTGCACGATTAATGCCGGGGAAGAAAAAATTGTGTTAGCTCTCGGGGACAGGAGCCCTAACGGATCAGCCAGGTATATTATGAGAAATGATGACCCTAAGGTCTATCTTGTTCAGTCATACCTTGCTGATACTCTTTTTGCCAGTCTGTATAGTATAAGAGAAAAAACATTGTCTCCGGTGAACGTAAGTGCGCTTTCCAGTATTTCTGTTTCGGAGAATGGGGATCCAATATATACTATAGTTAGATATACCAGTGAAGACCCGTTTGATCCGGGGCTCTTTCCGTTCTATTTCACCTTTCCCTATGACCCCCCCCAAGGCGTGAATGACTCGAAGTTATTTGAAACCCTGGAAATCCTGCAATCGGGATTATTTATATATGAGTTCATTGATTCTCCTGTATCCCTTGAGGAATATGGGCTTGATACTCTGCAGGCAGTTGATCTGGAGATTTCTGCTGAGGACGGTACGGGATTACACCTGCTTCTCGGCAATACGACAGAGGATGGAAAAAGGTACATACTCCGGGCAGGAACAGCTGCACCGGTAATGCTTGTTTCCGCTTTGGATGTTGCAATAGCTGATATTTTCCCTTTTAGATATGCTGAGTCATTTGCGGCACTGGTAGGGATTGATACTATTCGTGGATATGTACTTCAGGTTGGGGATTTGCTGATAGAAGGACGAATTCAAAGGACCGGGGATGCTGAGGATCCTGAAGAGGAATATTTCATTAATGATCAAAAAATTGAGGAAGATATTTTTAAAGATTATTACCAGGTTCTGATTGGCCGCATGGTTGAAGGTGATGCGGAGTCAGGTGTTGTTGAGCAATTTATTGACAGTAAACCAGTACTTCATCTGCAGTATATTAATCGGGATGATGAATCTGTTGTAAAAGATATTGAACTTTATCCCTACAATGACGATTACTATGTCCTCCAAATTGACGGAGGAAACAGGAGATTTCTTGTTGGTCAATATCAAGTTGACTATATAGTTGAGCAAGCAGAGATGTTTGATTAACGTTGACAAACAGGAAGGCTGCTGAAAGGCAGCATCCCTTCTAGATAACAGGATTAAAGAATAGGCTCAATAATTTCTCTATTCTCCCTATTCTTTAATCCATGATCCTGAACCTTTCCTTTCTCTTTTCTAATAAGAGCCTCAAGTTTATCAACAAAATATTCAATAGCTTCATACAATTCGTGAGCATCTGCATGTACTATTTTGGTTGTCCCCCATTGGAAATGCACTTTTGCCTCTATCCTGTAGCTCTTATGCGGTTCTTTATGAACAGTAATAAGTAAATCAACCAGATAGTGGGCTGCAAATTCGATGCGATGAAGTTTTTTCTCAAAAAATTCTTTTGTAGTATCACTGACGTTGTAATGGATTCCTCTGATTTCCAGATTCATATCCGCCTCCTGAATTGGGGTTATCTAAAGAGGTCGATCCTGCAAAATAGAATAATGTCTTCGACTTTACTCTTTTTTATTTTGCAGGAACATCTCTATAATAAGAATATTACCTGAAATGGATATATGTCAAATAGTTTCCTGAATCTTTTAGATTTTTATCAGAGAAGACCCTTCAAAACTATAAAATTTTTTTTGAAATTGCCTCAGGGACTTCTTCCGAAAGATGAGTCAATGTTTAACTCTCCGCGATATTTTGCTACTGTCCTGCGGGCAATTTTGATGCCCCGATCAGCGAGCATGTTAGATATTTTCTGGTCTGACAACCGTTTTTTGCCGGAGTAGTTTTCAATAAGTTCACGGACTATCTCTTTTACACCAGTTTTGGAGACATTCTTGCCGTCATCACCGGTTCCGGTAACAGCATTACTGAAAAAATATTTAATTGGGAAAATACCCCAATCAGTCTGAATATATTTTGCATTGGAGATTCTCGATACGGTAGTCTCATGCACCGAAATTTCCTCAGCTATGTCTTTAAGGGTGAGCGGTCTGATATACTTGGGACCTTTAAGGAAGAAATCCATCTGTGACTTCAGAAGAGCGGCTCCAACACGCCTGAGGGTTGAGTTTCTCATCTCGATACTGTTCATCAGCCAACGGGCATCACGGATAGAACGCTGGATATATTTCTCAGTTTTCTTATCGATAGTCTCAGTATTTTCAGCCATCCCCTCAAATGTTGGATCAAGTGTAAGAGATGGGATTTGTTCATCGTTTAATTTCATGACAAGGCGGCTGTCAATTTTCTGTATCAACAGGTCGGGAATTACATACTGAGTTGCTTCCCGGGAAAAGTTGCTGCCTGGATAAGGGTTCAGGGTTTTTATAAAACGTAATATATCATCCACATCTTGTTCAGGTATATCAAGAGCTTTCGCGATATCACTATATTTTCCTTTTTTCAGGTTTTCAAGGTGATTTCTGATAACAGCTTCAGTTTCTGCAGGGGCAAGTCCGGAAAGTTTTACCTGGAGTACCAGAGATTCAACAAAATTCTCTACACAGATTCCCGGCGGATCAAATTCTCTTAGTATCTCAATCATTCGATCTTTCACTTGGTGTTTGCTGAAGGGAATAAGGGAGGCAGGATTTTCGCGATAAAAGCCCTGATCATCAAGATTGGATATGAGCAGTTCGCCGATCTCCATCTCGATTGCAGTTAGGTTTATGAAATGCAGTTGCTGGGATAGGTGTTCCTGAAGCGATTCAGGACGGGAAAGTGCGCCTTCGATAAACTTATGCTTCGAGTCTGGATCAATATAATGTGATTTTCTGATATATCCTGGGTCGGAACTGTTTTCAAATGGGTCAAAGGTCCCGTTGCCTCGTGAACGTTCAACACGCTCAACACGTTCAAAGGAGATGTCCCTGGCGGCTTCCAGTTCGAGTGCCGGGTTTTTTTCAATTTCGGATTGGATTTTTTCCCGGAGGTCCATAATGGGCAGAGCCATAAGTTCCAATGACTGATACATTTGCGGGCTGAGTTTTAACTGTTGTTTCTGCGCAATAACTAAACGTTGGGACTGCATGCCCTAGAATATCATAATCATGGTTTAAAGTCTGTCCCTAAATAGGTGGTTCTTGCCAGATCACTGGCCAGCAGTGTTTCACTGTCACCGGAAACCAGTATTTCGCCGTGGTTGATAATATGCGAGTAGTCAGTTATTTCCAGGGTTTCCCGTACATTGTGATCGGTAATAAGTACCCCGATTCCTTCCTTTGCCAGTTTTTTGATAATATTTTTTATATCCTGGACAACAATGGGATCAATTCCCACGAAGGGCTCATCCAACAGGAGGAAACGCGGGCTAACCGCAAGATTTCTTGCAATTTCTGTTCTCCGTCGTTCTCCGCCGGAGAGGGTGTAAGCCGGCTGTTTCCGCACTTCCTGGATTCCAAAACTGTCAATAAGCTTTTCAAGCTCATCTCTTTTCTCTGTATGAGTAAGGTCATTTCGTGTCTCAAGTATAGCCCAGATATTTTTTTCAACGGTAAGTTTGCGGAATACGGAAGGTTCCTGGGAGAGATAGGAGATGCCGAGTTGGGCCCTCTTGTACATAGGAACACGCGTTATCTCAGTATCGTTAAAAAACACTTTCCCTGAGGTTGCTCTGATAAACCCGACAATTATATAGAATACTGTAGTCTTTCCTGCTCCGTTCGGTCCAAGCAACCCAATTATTTCTCCCGATTTCATCGAGAAAGATATATCAACTACGGCAGTTTTGCGTCCGTAAAGTTTTTGGATTCCCCTGATGGACAGAGTATCAGTTTCATTCATGGATGGTCCCGCTTACTCTGCCTTCCATGGTAATCTCGTTGGTATTAAGATTAATAAAAATACGTGATGCTTTATAGAGTGAGCCGTCAAAAAATACTTCTGCATTGCCGGTAAGTTCCAGTGTATTACTATCCGAGTCAAAAAGGGCAGAATCCGATTTGCAGTACATCTCCCCGTCATTTTCTGTAGCCTTTATGATAGAGACATTTATCTGTATAAGGATAATCCCGGTTTCCTGCTCATTTTTCAGGTAGGCTCCTTTTACAATGAGTTCATTTTTTCTGTCAATCAGCTCAGCCCATCCATTGATGGTAAGTGATGATGTTTCCCTGTCATAATTAAGGATATTTGATTGAAGTGAAATCTCTTTTTCTGACTCTATCAGCAAGACATTACCCCTACAGGATAGGAAACGGGATTGTTCCCCATAAATATCAATAGACTCAGCTTCTATGTAAATGTTTCCTGTCTCAACCCAGGCACCCCCTGATAGGTAAACGGCCTGGTTTCCATCTTTTAGGGATGCACGTGTGTAATTACCTGCAAAACTAATCTCTTCCACGGTATCGGTGCCGGTAGACTCTGTATCATCAGCTGCTGCAAAGGTGGCCGGGATGCAGAGTATAATTCCTATTGCTAATAAAGGATGCAGTATCGCTTTACGCAGTATGATTTTCCATTTTCTAGTCATAACGTAGTTTTCCTTCAAGAATTTCCTGAAATTCAAACATATTCAGAGAGAAATCTCCTCTGAAACCAATTCCCCTAACCAGCGAACCATCTTCATAGTTGATGGATACTTCGTCCTCAGCACGTCCGGATAAAAGATTGCTGCTGTTATCCCAAACCAGATAATCAGCCTTAAGCAGGATACCCTTAGAGGGTGAAAACACCTCTATGCTTCCTTCCAGGACAGCGTCCCGGCTGTTTGTGTTAATCTCGGCTGAATTACAGCTGCCGAAAGCAAGTTCCTCATCTGTATCGTCCCGCTGAACAAAACTTACAGTATAAAGTTTGGCTGTATGATCAGATTCATACATTTCCAGAGTATCTGCTGTAAATATAATAGCATGTTCTCCAGTTCTTTCTATGGTATACGATGTCATTTTTAACATAAAATCAGGTATTTTTCGACTATCAGTCTCTTTTTTAGTGCCGTAATCAAAAGTGCAGGAGAAAAACAGCAGGCAGGCACAAAGTAAAGCCGCTGCTGATACCAGCAATTTGGCTGAGTGCAGCTGTGCTGAGTGCAGCCGTGCTGAGTGCAGCCGATCAGTTGTGCTGTATTGGAAACTGTCAAATATTTTTTTCTTCATGCCTCAAACTCGATTTAATAAAATTTGCAAATAGTGGATGCGGGTTTATGGGAGTAGACTTGAATTCCGGGTGAAATTGTACACCCACACCCCAGGGATGATCGGACCATTCAATCGACTCAACAAGTTCCTCTCCTGGAGTATACCCGCTTATGATCAGCCCTGAAGCAGACAGCTGATCCCGGTAACTGTTCGCGACCTCATATCTATGCCTGTGTCTCTCAAATATCTGTCCAGATTTGTAGGCTTCATGTATTATTGTCCCGGGAACCAGGTTTGACTCACTTTTCCCCAGACGCATGGTTCCGCCCATTTGTGTTATATCAATTTGTTCTTCTAACAGACTTATTACCGGGTTTTTTGTTTCCGGTTTGAATTCTGTACTATCGGCATCAGCAAGATTCAAAACATTTCTTGCGTGTTCAATAACCATAATCTGCATACCGAGGCAAATGCCGAAACAGGGTATTTGCCGGGTACGGGCAAATTCAGCTCCTCTGATCATTCCAATCGTCCCGCGCATGCCGAATCCCCCGGGAATGAGTACCCCATGAATATCAGCAAATTCTGCTTCAATCTCTTCATCCGAGAATGATTCCAGATCTTCAGAATCAATTTTCTTCAATTCTACTCTGGCGTTATTCGCAATACCCCCGTGAGCGAGGGCTTCATAGATTGATTTATAGGAATCAGGTAAATGAATATATTTTCCCACAACCCCGATCCTGATAATTTTATCGGCATTTTTGCAGATTGAGACCATTTTTTCCCACTGCTGTATGTCTGGCTCCCCGGCCTCAAGCTCAAGTTTTTTGAGGACAATCTCATCCATTTTCTGCTGTCTGAAAACTATGGGCAGTTCATAGATTGTCTCTTTCAGATCATATCCTATAATGACAGCTTCCTTCTCAACATTTGTAAAAAGGGAAATTTTCCGTATTATATCATTGGAAAGCATTTCCGGGGCTCTGCAGATTAAGATATCCGGCTGGATTCCTATTTCACGCAATTCCTTGACTGAATGCTGGGTGGGTTTAGTTTTAAGTTCACCACCGCCGACAACGGGAATGAGTGTTAAATGTACGTAGAGAACATTTTTTTTGCCAAGATCGCTGGACATTTGTCTGGCGGCCTCGAGATACGGAATTGACTCGATATCCCCGACAGTCCCGCCAATCTCGATAATTGTTACATCGACGCCGGGCTGTTTTCCAACTGTCAGGATTCTTCTCTTTATCTCATCGGTGATGTGGGGAATTATCTGAACTGTCCTGCCCAGGTATCGTCCTTCCCGCTCTTTTTTAATAACTTCCTGATAAATTTGTCCGGTTGTTATGGAATTGGCTTTAAGAATAGGCGCTTTGGTGAATCGTGCATAGCTGCCAAGGTCTAAGTCTGTTTCTGCACCATCATCTGTTACGTAAACTTCACCATGCTGGTAGGGGCTCATTGTTCCGGCATCTACATTTAGATACGGATCAATCTTGATCATCTGCACACTCAAACCACGGCTCTCTAGGAGGTTTGCAAGTGATGTTGCTGCCAGGCCTTTGCCTAAGCTTGAACACACACCGCCACTAAAAAATATATATTTCTTCATGGAATTGCATTATACGAAATTAGCAATGTTTCTACAATGCGGTGCCAGACACCTTCTTCCGGATTATCGGCATATACTGCTTTTTTTTCCACTTACCAAACAGGAAGCCTAAGCCGAAGCCGAAGGTTAGTCCGATAAAACCGCCTAAAGCCTGAATGCCTTCCCCGGCTCCTTCGATAAAGCTGTCGGTAAGGATGAACCCTGCCAGGAAAAGGATAAGCGGGAAAATGAGTACGATAAAACCGGAGAAAATAGTTTTTCCGGGCGGCAGGAAAACTTCAACTTCGTCACCCGGCTCAATTTCCAGTTTTTGCGGGTTGAGTGCAGTGTAGGTATGCGTTTTCACATTGCAGAATGAATCGCCTGCGCAACTTGAGCATGCTGTAGATTTGCAGCCGAGTACTGCCTGGTTTTTATTAAGTGAAATGACGGTTGATATCTCTGTCATGTTACTTCTCCTGTTCGGGGGTGTCTACCGGGACTCTGACAGCTTCAATAGAAGTCGCTTTCCCGGTATCATCCAGCTCAAATATCGCACCCTGCAATTCCAGAGCCTTCCAGCTTTCGGAGGATCGCTCAGGGACCTGGGTAAGGAATTTCCGTATTTCGATATCCGCATCCAATCCGCCGACACTATTCAGGCTGCCGCAACGGCCGTTATCAGTTATTACAGCAGTTCCGCGGGGAAATATTCTTGCGTCCGCGGTGAGTGATTTTGCATGTGTGCCGATCACTGCTGAGAGCATCCCGTCTGCGTGAAAAAACATAGAGTTTTTTTCTGCCGTGGTTGCTGCGTGAAACTGTAGTATGATATGGGGGGTTATTTCCCGGATTTTTTCC
>JAGLNY010000289.1 GCA_023139255.1 Spirochaetales bacterium | reverse complement strand
GGGAGATACTATAGGTGACTTAAAAGACCTTATTATAGCCCTTTCTGTTGAAATTCTTGTAATGGGAGAGATTTTTAGTAAACGCCTGGATGCTGAGCAGGCTGCAGCTAATTCGATTTCCAGCGGATCAGCAATAATGAAACTCCAGGAGATGATAGAGCTGCACGGCGGTGATCCCAGGATATGCGAAAACCTGACTATTCTGCCGAAAGCGAAAAAAATTATTCCTGTCTTCGCTGATTCTTCGGGATATATTGCAGGCATGGAAACCGACTTGATAGGAATTTCCACAGTAATGCTGGGTGCTGGAAGAGAAAAAAAGAGTGATGCAATTGATCATGCGGTTGGTTTGTGGCTGAAAAAACGTATTGGGGAGCGCGTGGAGAAAGATGAGACTCTAGCAGAATTTCATATAAATGACACAACGAATGAGCAGGAAGCCATAAATCTTTTTCTACGATCTATCCATATTGGTACGGAGCTGCCCAAACAACTGCCGCTTATAGTAGAAACAATCGGGTAATCAGCGGGACAGAGTAAAAAGGGACAAGAATCTGCAACAAAACGCACCGAATGTGTTTATTTAATTTGACATGCTACTAGCATGAAGTTACAATGGAAGTTGATCTAAAATCAAATTATAGGAGTGTTTTATGAAAAAACTAGGATTTATTGTTTTACTGATAATTATAATGATTCCCTCAGTATTCGCTACTGCAGAACGAGAAGCCGCAAGCGGCTATGAAGTTGCAATGATTACTGATATTGGTGACATTGATGACAAATCATTTAACCAGGGAACATGGGAAGGCGTTGAAAAATTCGCAATGGATAACGACTTGACTCACAAGTACTACAAGCCTACTGAAAAAACAACTGATGCCTATGTTGCCGCTATTGACTTGGCAATACAGGGTGGAGCTAAAATAATTGTTACTCCCGGGTTCCTGTTTGAACCTGCAATTTTTAGGGCTCAGGATCTTTATCCTGATACAAGTTTCATTCTGATTGACGGATTCCCCCAGGACGGAACATATACAGAATTCAGAATTGAGAGCAATGTTTATTCCATTTTCTATGCTGAACAGGAATCTGGTTTTCTGGCAGGATACGCAGCGGTAAAAGACGGGTATACAAAACTTGGTTTTATGGGCGGAATGGCAGTACCTGCAGTAGTGCGCTTTGGCTACGGTTTTGTTCAGGGAGCTGAATACGCCGCACAGGAAATGGGTATTGATGCTGTTATACTCAAGTATACTTACACAGGAAACTTTGATGCTACACCTGAAAACCAGGCACTCGCAGCTTCCTGGTTTGGTGGTGGAACAGAAGTTATTTTTGCCGCCGGTGGAAAAGTAGGTAACTCTGTAATGGCTGCTGCTGAAGCAAATAACGGCAAAGTTATTGGTGTTGACGTAGATCAGTCAGCTGAGTCTACTTCAGTTATCTCTTCAGCTATGAAACAGCTTGGTATCTCTGTTTATCTCGGTCTGGAAGAATATTATGCAGGTAATTTTAAAGGCGGAGTTTCTGAAGTTCTGGATGTAACAGTAGACGCTGTTGGATTGCCGATGGGAAATTCAAAGTTCAATTCATTTTCTCAGGCTGATTATGACGAAATTTTCAATATGCTCGTAAATGATACAGCTGGAGTTAAATCTGGAATTATCGGCGACGGGGGTATGGGCGGACCTGATTCTGCAGAGGCCTTGCCAGTGGAAATTGTTTCTGTAACTGTTGTACAGTAACCGATATTATCGATTTCAGGAGGTTGTCGAGTGACAGCCTCCTTTTTTTATGAGAAAATATTCCGGACAGTAGCTCTCTGATTACTGTTTTAAATGTCACTATTTCCAAAGTTTTTCGGGCAATTCTTATTTTCCTAGTATATAATAAAATCTACAAATCAAAATGGCTGGAGGTTATTTTTGGACTATCAGATAGAAATGTTGAATATTACAAAAAGCTTTCCTGGTATTCTGGCTAATGATAATATTTCACTACAGCTGAAACATGGCGAGATTCATGCGCTGCTTGGAGAAAACGGAGCAGGAAAATCAACCCTTATGAGCATACTGTTCGGGCTATATCTGCCTGAACATGGAACAATCAAGAAAAACGGCCAAGTCGTTCAAATTCACAATCCCAACGATGCAAATTCACAGGGCATTGGAATGGTTCACCAACATTTCAAGCTGGTTCACAATTTTACGGTTCTGGAAAACATCATTCTAGGTGTAGAGACAACAAAAAATGGGGTCTTAAGAATGGATGACGCCAGAAAAAAAGTTGTGGCTTTAAGTCAAAAATACAACTTGCTGGTAGATCCTGACGCTGTTATCTCAGATATAACCGTAGGGATGCAGCAGCGTGTGGAAATACTGAAAATGCTGTACAGGGAAAATGACATTCTTATTTTTGACGAACCCACTGCGATGCTGCTTCCCCAGGAAATTATCGAACTCATCGAAATTATGAAAGGACTGGTAAAAGAGGGCAAGTCTGTACTGTTTATTACTCATAAACTGGAAGAAATTAAGCTGGTTGCTGACAGATGTACGGTTTTGAGAAAAGGAAAATATATTGATACTGTTGATGTCGCATCGACATCCAAGGAAAAAATGTCCGAATTGATGGTTGGCAGAAAAGTTGAATTTATTGTTGCAAAAAATGATGCAAAACCTGCAGATGTTGTTCTTGAAGTAAAAGGTCTCACAGTAAAATCAAAGTTCAGCGAGAAAAATAAAGTCCACGACGTTTCTTTTACTGTCAGAAGAGGTGAGATTCTTTGTATAGCAGGAATTGATGGAAACGGACAATCGGAGCTGATTTACGCACTAACAGGGCTGATTAATCCTGCTGAAGGTGAAATATTCCTGGATGGCAAAGAAATCAGCCATGCAACTATTCGGGCGCGCAGTGAAGCAGGTATGTCGCATATTCCTGAAGACAGGCACAAACACGGCCTGATACTTGATTACAACCTGGATAAAAACCTGGTATTGCAGAAATATTTTACCAGGGAATTCCAGAAGAATGGATTTTTGAAATTCAATAAAATAGCTAAGTATGCGAATAAACTGATTCAGTCATTTGACATTCGCAGTGGGCAGGGTGCAAAAACAGTTACCCGCTCCATGTCTGGAGGAAATCAGCAGAAAGCTATTGTAGCCCGTGAAATTAGTAAAGATCCTGAACTGCTGATTGCAGTTCAGCCTACCAGAGGCCTTGATGTCGGAGCTATTGAGTACATCCACAAGCAGCTGATTAATCAGCGGGACAAGGGGAAAGGAGTTCTGCTGCTGTCACTAGAACTTGATGAAGTGATGAACATCAGCGACAGGATTGTGGTAATTCATGATGGAGAACTTGTATCCAATCTTGATCCTAAGAAAATTACCATTCAGGAGCTTGGATTGTACATGTCCGGCGCGAAAAAGGAGGGCTCTGATGAATAATAAACTTAGGCGCATGTTGGACTCGTACAACCTCTCCAGTTTTATTGCATCATTTTCAGCAATTATAATAGGCCTGCTCTTTGGACTGATTGTTCTAATATTTACCAATCCCGGCCAGGCTTTTGCCGGATTTAGAACAATCCTTTCCGGAGGATTCTCTGGCGGATCCCGTGGATTCGGAAATATTTTCTATATCGCCACACCGCTGATTATGACTGGTCTGTCGGTGGGGTTTGCTTTTAAAACCGGCTTGTTCAACATCGGCGCCTCAGGACAGCTTATTGTTGGGGCCTATGTTTCAGTAGTCATTGGCGTTTATTGCACCGGTCTGGGTCAGTTCCAGTGGGTGTTGGCTATTCTGGGCGGAATGGCAGCAGGAGCGCTATGGGCTAGTATAACCGGCCTGTTAAAAGCATATCTCAATGTTCACGAAGTTATCACCAGCATAATGATGAATTACATAGGCATGCATCTGGTTAATTCACTGGTTGTCCAGACCGTATTCGACAGTCTGAGAAACCAGTCAAGTAATGTTGCTAAAACTGCTTACATTCCCACCATGGGTCTTGACAAGCTTTTCAGGGGCTCAAGTCTGAACGCTGGTTTTTTCATAGCTGTATTTTTTGTATTGGTGATTTACATCATTCTAAAAAAAACAGTTTTTGGATATGAATTGATAGCCTGCGGGCACAATCCGGATGCCAGCAAGTATGCTGGAATAAACGCTAAAAGGAATATTGTCCTGTCCATGACAATAGCTGGCGGCTTGGCAGGTATTGCAGGCAGTTTGATATTCCTGGCAAACACGGGAAAACATATCGAAGTACTGGATGTGCTGGCAGCTGAAGGTTTCACCGGAATACCTGTAGCGTTACTGGGTCTGTCCAATCCCCTGGGTATTCTGCTATCGGCCATCTTTATCGGCTATATCACTCTGGGCGGGTTTTACATGCAGTTGTATGATTTTGTCCCGGAAATTATTGATATTATCATCGCCTCAATCATTTATTTCAGCGCCTTTGCCTTGATTGTTAAAAAACTGTTAGCATTTTTCAAGCTACGCATGAACTCTCGGGGTAAGCAAAGATCAGAAGAAAAACCAACCACAGTTAAGGAGGAGTAAAATATGAGCAGCATATTTTTTCTAATACAACAAACAATGTTTTTTTCCATCCCGCTGCTGGTCGTTGCTCTCGGCGGTATGTTTTCTGAAAGGAGCGGTATTGTGAATATCGCGCTGGAAGGCATCATGATTATGGGCGCCTTTGCCAGTATTTTTGTCATTAATGGACTTCAGGATTTCATTCAGGGCCAGGGACTGCTGCTGATAGCAATTCTGGTTGCTTTGGCCTCTGGTATGGTTTTTTCTCTGCTGCACGCCTATGCATCTGTAAACATGCGGGCAAATCAGGTTATAAGTGGAACGGCCTTGAATATGTTTGCTCCCGCCTTTGCCACATTTATTGCCAGAACAGTACAAGGTGTCAAAGAAATCGGGTTTACCAACACCTTCAGAATTGAATCAGTACCCATGCTGGGAAAAATCCCCCTGCTGGGACCAATGTTTTTTCAAAATACATATATCACGACTTTCATCGGTATCATAATTCTGGTAGCAGCATGGTTTACATTATTTAAAACAAGATTCGGGCTACGACTACGTTCCTGTGGAGAAAACCCACAGGCTGCGGATTCTGTAGGGATAAATGTCTCTAAAATTCGTTATGCAGGAGTACTCATATCCGGAGCTCTGGCCGGTCTGGGCGGTCTGATTTTTGTTGTACCAACATCAACAAGTTTTAATGCTACAGTATCCGGGTACGGATTTCTGGCTCTGGCTGTTTTGATTTTCGGGCAATGGAATCCTAAACGGATTTTTCTTTCTGCTTTTTTCTTTGGATTAATGAAAACAATATCAGCCACCTACTCGGGAATCCCCTTTCTACAGGACCTGAGCATTTCCAAAGATATATACAAAATGATTCCATACATTGCCACCTTAATAGTCCTTGCAATATCATCCAGAAACTCGCAGGCCCCGAAAGCTGTCGGGGTTCCATATGATAAAGGCACAAGATAGGAGTAGCAGATGAATAAGTATTCTGAATACAAAGGATTTAACTTATAGCAAAAACTGGAGTTAAGATCACTAAGTGAGGTGTTAAATATGAATTATACAGTGAAAATGATGCAGGAAGCCGCAGAATATATCAAATCGCAGATATCTATTCAGCCGGAAGTTGGGTTGATTCTTGGGTCCGGACTTGGGGTGTTGGGTGATGATGTGGAAAATGCAGTACGTATACCCTATCAGGATATTCCTCATTTTCCACTTTCAACTGTTGTAGGGCACGCCGGGCAGCTGGTTATCGGAACCCTGAAAGGGCGCCCGGTTATGGTTATGCAGGGAAGATTTCACTTTTATGAAGGATATTCAATGCAGGTAATCGGTTTTCCGGTGCGGGTTATGAAACTGCTGGGAATTGAGAGTATGATAGTAACAAATGCTGCCGGCGGCTGCAATCCGAAATTCAATCCCGGAGATCTTATGATTATTACGGATCACATAAAGTTTTTTGACGAAAGCCCTCTTCGTGGACCCAATATCGATGAATTTGGTCCGCGTTTTAATGATATGTCTGAACCGTATACGAAAAAACTTGGTGATCTTGCTATAAGGGTTGCGAAAAAGCTTGGTTTTTCCCTGAGAAAAGGTATCTATGCTCATATGGCTGGTCCTAGCTTTGAGACACCGGCAGAAATTCGTATGCTGCAGGTTTTGGGTGCGGATGCAGTGGGAATGTCTACAGTCCCTGAGGTTATTTCTGCTGTTCACAGCGGTATGAAAGTTCTGGGGATCTCATGTATAACAAATATGGCTGCAGGGATTCTTGATCAACCGCTTAATCATGAGGAAGTGCTGGAAACAGGTGCTATGGTTCGTGATACTTTTGCATCCCTGATTAAAGGAGTGCTGGCTGAATGGGATGACATTGTAGTATATTCAATGAATCATGAAAGAAAAAAACAAGAAAGTTCCTGAAAAAGGTAAAATCATTAAAATTCTCTGCGTTTCTGACAGTGTTGACCCTATTGTCTACTCGCAAAATATGAAGGAACGGTATAACGATGTCTCCTTCATAATCGGGGCAGGCGATCTGAAAATGCGTTATTATGGATTTATTGTCAGCATGCTTAATAAACCGCTCTATTTTGTTTTTGGGAACCACGACCTGAAGTTTCTGAAGCGATTCAGGAAAAAAGACACAAATGAGTTTGAAAACCCGGATGAAACGTATTATGTCAAGAATTATTTTGGGTCTACCTATATCGGGGGTAAAATTGTCAGGGATAAAAAGACCGGACTAATTCTTGCCGGGATGGGCGGATCCATGAGGTATAACAGGGGGGAGAATCAGTATTCAAACCGTCAAATGTATATGAAGGTTTTCAGGCTATTTCCGAAGCTTCTGTTTAATAAAATATTTCATGGGCGCTGGGTTGATATCCTGGTTACACATACCCCGCCGTTCGGTATTCATGATGGAGAGGATGTCTGTCATACAGGGTTTAAGGCTTTCCATTGGTTTATGCAGAAATTCCAGCCCAGATACTTGCTTCATGGACATGTGCATTTGCTGGATATAAACCAGAAGCGGGAATTCATGTGTTTCAATACAAAAGTAATCAATGTATACAGCCGGTATATTCTGGAGGTTGAGATAAAATAATGAACACTAATAACTATCAGGCTAATGAAAATTTTCTACGGGCTCTTAAGAAGGCTAAACTGCAAACTCTTCTATCGAAACTTCAGATGGAGCGGACGGAGCTGCTTTCATTTTATGATATTAAAGAACTTGTTAAACCAAAGAACCAATCATATCGTGGAATAAAGGCAATTCCGGTAGATAAAATTATAGGGAGTGAGGGTCGATATAGGGATTTCAATAAAGAATTTTTCCCCAAAAAGTCTATGCTGGGGGGACGGTGGACAAGTATTGATAAAGCGTATTTAGATATGGTCGACTTGCCTGCAATCAGTGTGTACAAAATAGGGGATGCTTATTTTGTCCGGGACGGGAATCATCGTGTATCTGTAGCAAAAACCCTGAAAGTGGAGTTTATTGATGCAGATATTGTTGAACTGGATGCAGAGATCGAGTTGAAACCGGGAATGACAGATAGACAGCTTCGTAAGAAGGTAATTGAGTATGAGAGAACACGGGTAATAGAAATGTCCGGTATCGATAGTATGATTGATATGGACTCAATATCTTTTACTGCGCCCGGCCGGTATACCGAGATGCTGCACCACATCAATGTGCATAAATACTTTATAAACCAGAGTCAAAAAAAAGAGATCTCATTTGAGTCTGCAGTCAAATCCTGGTACAAAAATGTGTATTGCCCCATTGCGAATGCGGTCAAAACGCAGAAACTGCTCTCCAAGTTCCCTGGACGTACCAGCGGTGATCTCTATATGTGGATCGTTAAGCACTGGAACAGGCTGAAGGGAAAAACCGGGCAGGACGTACTTCCTGCCGATGCATCAAAGGATTATGCTGAGAAATTTGGGCTGCCGCCGACAAAGAGATTGGTAGAGCGGGTTAAAAACAAATTAATCAAATAAAAAATTGACAATTCAATATAAATAGAATATATTCTATTTATGCCATCTACCACCATTCATTTTCCAAAGGAATTTCTCACAAAAATAGATATAGCGGCTCACAAACATGGTGTAAGCCGGAACAAATACTTTCTTAGGGCCTGCGAGGAAGCTTTAGAGAAAGAGGATGGAGAATGGCCGGACGATTTTTTTACTCTTAACCTGAATGATGAGGATATTCTCCTGTTAAGAGAATCATCAAAGGAAGTTGAAAATAATATTTATACTCACAGACACAATAGGGGGGCTCCTCTTTTATGATATTCGTACTTGATACTACAGCCTTTTCAGCGGCTATGCGCAACGAGCCGGAAATGGTTGGGTTTCTACAAAAAGTTAATCCCGGTAATATCAGAGTCGTTCCACCCGTTGTGGCTGAAATTGAATATGGAATAGCACGCATATTTGCATCTACAAAAAAATATCTATTACTTTCCGCACAAAAAGAACGACTCCTGAAGGTGATCAAAGTTTTACCATGGATTCCTGAATCCTCAGAATATTTTGGTAAAATAAAAGCTGAATTGGAGAGTTCAGGTAATCTTATTGACGACTTCGATATAGCTATAGCATCTATAGCCATGAGCCACTCAGTTCACGTTGTTACCGCAAATCTCTCACACTTTAAACGAATAGAAGGGCTTTCCTGTCAGCATTGGACTGATTCGCAATAATAATAATACTACTACTACTACTTCTTCTTCTTCTGTACCAGTTCCCATGCTGACAATTCAGGCTGTCTGACAACATCCTTTAACCTTAATACTGCGTTAAAAATCCGTCAAAGGAGTGAGAGTGAAACAATTGCCTCATCTTAAGATATATTTTGCTAAAAGCTTGGTATAAAAAGCTATAGCTTCGCCCAGTTGACTGGAGGGTCTTACAGAACTTTCCGATCCGGAATGGTGCATTATCCCGCAGGCTGACTGTAAAGGGTCAATATGCCGAGCCTGCATTCCCAACGGGATGTGAATCATTCCCATTCTCTGTGCATAGTGAACCATAGACTGAAGGCACAACTCTCCACCGCCCTCGATTTGTGAGCAGCTGGTGAAACAGCCGAAAAACTTCCCGGAAAGACTCCCGTCATGGAAATAGATAGATGATTCATCCATAAACCGTTTCATTTCAGCAGATACATTCCCGAAATAAGTCGGGCTTCCAAGAATAATAAGATCACTTTTAAGCAGGGTCTCATAATTTGCTGTTGGGAGCTCTTTTATCTCTTCGTAGAAATCATTCGCTGCTTCAACTTTATTCGACCAGATGTGAAGATCTTCGTCTTTCACATTGTACATTCGGGCGTCAAACCCTTCCTCATGCAAAGCATCTTTGAAGGCAGATGCTAATATATAGTTATTACCGCAAACACTATGGAAAATAATGGAACATCGTTTCATGGGAACCTCCTGTTGAATAATAATAACGAAGAACTGACTTAGCAGTTAAAAACTTATACCATACAGAACCGGCAAGGTTGCAAAAAAAGATAATATTTTTCTTTGCTTATGGGAGAAATGGTGTATAATGACTAGGCGACCGAGATGTTCAATTGAACAGATTCGATCGATTTTTTTTGATAGCATTATCGCAGATACCGGAACTGCGACATTTTGTTCCCCGTGGATGGAAATCCCGGGAAGCAAAAGGGGGTTACCGCTTCTCCAGTTGGGGGGCGGTTTTTTTTGTCCCAACCAAAAATGAAACAGCTAAAGGCAATTTTTTAAAATTGCCTCAATTACTGCAGCCGGTAATAGGGACCCCGTTTTTGTCGGTATTCACCGGGTGTCATTCCCATATGCTGCTTAAATGATCTGGAAAAACTCTCCGGGCTGCCGAATCCGCAGGAGAATCCTATTGTTTTAACCTGATCACTTGTGGAGGCTAGCAGTAATTTTGCTTTGTGCATTTTTAACTCCAGTACATACTGGTAGGGGGGCATACCCCTATGTTTTGTAAAAAGCTGGTGAAGATAGGGAATACTTATCCCCGCAGTTTCTGCCATTGACTCAACGGTGATTTCAGACAGATCAGCCTTTTCAAGATAGGTAGTGACGCTGGTTAACTGCGATGGCTGCTGCAGTTCCCGGATTTGTTTACTATACAAATATGCTTTCAAGCGAAGCAGGGAATAACAATACTCCCCAAGTGTTGTTGAGGAGATATCGTCAGTATTAAACATTCCCAGACAATCACGGCAGAAGCGAACAACTTCCGAAGGTTCATCCCAGAAAGTATAGCGGGGTACTGATCGAGACCCGGCATTTTCACTACTAAACAGGAAGGTGATACAGCTGTAAGGATTTTTTTTGTTGCTCCTGTAAACTGTTCTTTCCCCGGGAATATGCCAAAATATTGAACCGCAGGTGCGATAACTGTCTGCTCCTTCAGCCGGAAAACGCACTTCCCCGCCGATAATTACTTCTACAAGCTGATACCCAATCGGGATAGCCCGTGGGATGACTGGCCGGGGCGGTGCCTGGTACCAGCTGATTTGCTCAAGTCTCATTTTGTCCCCTTTGTATATAAATAATCAGATGAACATAGAAAATATCAATATTTATTAAAAAAAGTACTGATATAATCAAATATATCATAGGATAAGTCAAGGAGATAAAAAATGAAAATGAAACCGATATCACTTCAATTATACACTCTTCGCGGTGACTCACAGAAAGATTTCAGGAAAGTACTGAAACAGGTTGCCCGTATAGGATTTAAGGGTGTAGAACCGGCAGGGCTGTACGGGATGAAACCGGCTGAATTTCGTACGCAAGTTGAGGATCTTGGGATGATCGTCTCTTCAAGCCACGGCCCATGGGCTTCCCCGGACAATCTGCAGGAAGTTATTGATACAGCAGGAGAGCTGAAGACAGACCTGGTGTCAAGCGGATTTGGCGCTGATGGGTTTTCCTCTATGGATGCAATTCGAAAAACGGCCGATACGGTTAACGGTATGTGTGAGACACTTTTAAAGGCAGGTCTTACACTATTTCTTCATAATCATTGGTGGGAGTTTGAGGAAGTAGCCGGGGATCTGGCTTTCCGGCATTTAGCGGAACTGTGTTCGGATGTAAAGTTTGAGATTGATACCTATTGGGCAGCAAACTTTGGCAAGGTAGACCCGGTTGCAATTGTTGCTGAATATGCCGGGAGAGCACCGCTTCTCCATATTAAGGACGGACCTCTGGTAAAAGAAGAAATGCAGCTTCCTCTTGGGGCTGGTAAAATGGATGTACCTGCAGTTATTGCGGCCGCAGATAGTGCCGTGCTTCAATGGCTGGTGGTAGAGCTGGATGATTTTGATGGTGAAATGCTATCTGCAGTGGAAGAAAGTTATAAATATTTAGTAGAAAACAATCTTGGGGTGGGGAACAAATTATGAAAGTTGGAATAATTGGATGCGGAAATATTAGCCAGGCATACTTTAACGGGATAAAGCGGTTTCAAAATCTTGAACTTGCCGGCTGTGCCGATATTAAGAAAGAGGCTGCTGAGCTGAAGGCTGAAAAAAACGATACCCGGGCTATGGCAGTTGATGAACTTCTGGGTGATCAGGATATTGATATTGTGGTAAATCTGACAATACCTTCTGTTCATGCAGAGGTCTCTTTACAGATTCTGGAAGCAGGTAAGCATGTACATTCGGAAAAGCCGCTTGCAGTACTCCTTGAAGACGGTAGAAAAATTCTACAGGCAGCTGAAGAGCGGGGACTCCGGGTAAGTTGTGCTCCGGATACATTTCTGGGGGCAGGACTGCAGACATGCCGGAAATTACTGGATGACAACTGGATCGGAAAACCGATAAGCGGGACGGCTTATATGATGAGCAAGGGGCCGGAATCCTGGCACCCGAACCCGTTTTTTTTCTATCAGCAGGGTGCCGGCCCTATGTTTGATGTAGGGCCCTATTATATCACCGCATTGATACATCTTTTGGGACCGGTTAAGAGGGTGGCAGGTATTACTACAACAGGTTACTCTGAAAGGATTGCGGGCAGTGAAGATATTCGCGGGGCACGGATACCTGTAGAGACGCCGACCCATGTGTCCGGTGTGCTTGAGTTTCACAATGGGGCTTCTGTTACCCTGGTTATGAGTTTTGATGTTTACGCTCACGGGCATGCCCCTATTGAGTTATATGGTACCCTTGGCAGCCTGAAAGTCCCGGACCCGAATACTTTTGGCGGGACACCACAGGTGTACACTCCCAACTCGGAAGTATGGAATGATGTCAGCCTGACGCATGGGTATAGTGATAATTCCCGCGGAATTGCGGTGTCAGACCTTGCAGCAGCCATTGAGCAAAGCCGGGAACACCGGTGCAGCGGAAAACTTGCATATCATGTGCTGGAAATAATGCATGCGTTTGAGAAATCTTCTACAACAGGCAAGCATGTGAGTATTGCAAGTATGTGTGAGAAACCTGCTTCGTTGCCTCAGGGACTGGTTGAGGGGTTTGTTGACTGAGGGAAGCCCCTTGAAAGAGAGGCTTTACTGTACCTATAATTGACACGAAAAATACCTACTATTAAGTATTTTCGATAATTAAATTCAGGAGTATACTTCTTCCAGATGAAAGGACAGGTAATAATTTTAGCTATATAAAAGATGAGTAGTCAATATAGTTCCCGGAAACAGGAACAGGTTATTAGTTTGAATCGGGATGCTAAACCTGAAGTTCCTGATCCTTTTATCTTGCTTATTAAAAGTTGCTTCTTGAAAAGCCGCTTTTTCACAGCCCGGGGCCCCAATCCCGGGCTGTTCTATAAGAGAGTAGATTAATTTTGGATAGGCAGGTTTTTCAGACAAGATACGATATTAATGACATTATTCTGCTCACACCCGAACAGCAAAAATCTCCTTGTTTTTGAAACGAATCTGCTCAGACGTATATTGTTTATTTTTGTTGAAATCGAAGATCAGTAGATAACCAGTTTTGATGCCCTGGAAATCCAGATAGTCGGAAAGCTGCAGCAGACCGCTTTGATGGTACTGCTTACCTCGCCAGATCTTGAGTTCAATGACCTCTTTCTGGTTCTTGCCGAAGGTTATCACAATATCCATGCGCCGTTCGTTCTCTACCACTGGCTCCTTCCACATAAACCCTTTACCGTTGACAATGGGTTTCAGGAACGACATGAACACCAGACGACCTTCACGCTCCAGAAATTTCGCGTCACGGTCGGAGTAGTGCTCCTGCATGAATTCCTGGAATTTAAGAAGAATCACCTCAAGCTGCAGTTTGCCATTCTTACAGTAATCAATGGATATTTCCGCAGCCTCGTATTTACCATCAGCAAAACTTTTTGCTCTCATGTAGTTGGCGATAATCTGTTCATAAACCAGGTTGTGAACTCTTAGCCTGCCGTTTTCTTCAGTAAAAATACCATACAGGACACCCAGGCCGATGACAGGTTCAAGCAGGGAAAATGGAACACCTCCTTTTTGTGTTCCAAAAACCACTTGATATGTTATATTATATAGCTTCGGGTTATTCTCCAGATTCTTAGCCAGGTCATCAAAGTTCGTTGTGGTGTAGTTTTCCCGCGTCAGCCAGCGAAAAGACCAATCGATATCATCGAGTATCCAGTGTTTTGGGTTGTAATCCAGGTTTTGATTAGCTTCCTCTTCATCGATATTCTTGCAAAGCTTGCTGACCAGGAAAGGATAGCCGCTGGAGTAATAGTGGATGCGATCGGCAATAGCATTGAAATCCATCTCAACACCTTTGTCTTCGGCATAGTCAACGAGCATAGTTTTAATCTCAGCTGGATTGAAACTCATATCCACAGTAAAGTCGGCGGCAATGTTCCAGGGACTATTCAGTTTAATTTCTTCACCCTCACGAATCTTCAGCTTCAAAGATTTGACGTCATGCACACCGGCCAGGATTACGGATTTGAAGGTAAAATCCTCACCATCATTACGTTCGAGATATTTATCCCGCAGCATGGCCAGGAAACTTACAAAAAGCTGATTATTACTGGATTTGTCGACCTCATCGATCAGTAGTATCACATCAAGGTTCACTTTTCGAACGAATCCGGTGATGAAGATTGAAAGTGTATCAAGATCTACAACGTTATGTGCTGTACTTCTGATATGTTCAGCGATTTCCGGATGGAACATATCAAGGCTTCTGGCAAGCATTCCAACAAAACGCGGACTGAAAGATGCTTCATTATCAAAGATGGTATCGCCAACACCGGCAAAGCTCATGCGGGATAAAACAACTTCATTCTTATATTGACGCAGTTCGCGTGCAACGAGTGAGAGCATGGTTGTCTTGCCGTACTGTCTGGGACGATTAATGGCAAAGTACTCACCTTGTTCGATCAAATCCATAACCTGCTCGAATTTACGTGAAACATCCACCATATAATGTCGTTGCGGATTGCAGTTTCCGGTGACATTGAAGTATTTTTTCATATTGTTATCCTCTTGGTCTTTACAACGGATTTCATGACAATATAGTAATTATAGCTTATCATCCTGATATACAGCAAGAGATAAGGGTCACATCCCATCCTATCCTAAAATTTTCTTAATCAAAACAGCGTCTTCCGGGTCATCCAGGTTCAGTTTACAAACATATAACAGTACCCATTCATGCCCCTTTTCCGCAACAGCCTCAAGGAATTTTGCATCCTCTGTAAACAGGGAACCGGATTCATCCTTTGCCTGGAAACGTATTCCTGCAAGAAAAACATCAATAATTGCATCATACGGGAGATGGTGTTTTATACACAGTCTTGCTGCACCAAGAACCCGGTCATCCCTAAAGAGCTTTCTGGGAAGATCACGGCCCACCCTGAAAATCGTATCACCTAATGCTCTGTTCCTGAATCGTTCCAGGAGATCATCAATATGGTTAACTAAGGATTCTTTCGTGAAAACCCCGGGATACTCTTTCAGCAGGGCCTCTGCTGACTGCATCATTGCAAACCGAACGCACGAAAAAATTTCCGGATTAGCTAAGATTTCATACAGATACACAGCTTTCGGTACAGACAGGTTTCCCAGATAAGAAACGGCGGCATGGCCCAGATTATGGATGCAAAGTTTTCTGTCTACATAAGCCGCGATATTATCAACAGCCATGATTTCCGGGATATTGGGAACCTCCCCGAGAAATGCTTTTTTGTCCATAATTAAATTATTATATTCCTCTGAATAGACAATGGTAGGATTTTCCTTAATTACTTCCATCGGCATTATCGGTACCATTTTCCCGATACTTGTCTCAATAATCCCGACATAATCTTTCAGGGGAAAGCTTTCCGGCAGGTGCGGTTTCAGGGCGTTCCTGAAAAACTCAGCTCCGTTATGCAGGTTTTCAGCAAGGATAATATTAACCGGTTTCCCGGGATGTTTGTTTTGCCGCCCGGTAAGTCCCGCTGCAATCGGACCGGCTATTAT
>JAGLNY010000288.1 GCA_023139255.1 Spirochaetales bacterium | reverse complement strand
TTTCCATCTCTTCTTTGTAATTAACTTTAAAATAATTCGAATTTCTTTTCAATGTATCAAGTGAAATTATTATATCTCCCAAATTTTCAGGCTGGTTAAAACTATTAAAACCAGCAATCTCATCCTGTTGCTGGCAGAATGTAAGTACATCAGTGGGACCTTTTATATCCCGATATGTTTCGTTTAATTTTGCAATTGAATCATCATCAGTCAATACTATTGAAATTTCTTTATTGCTTATATCCAGATATTCTAATACCTGATCAATAAACTTCAAAGAAAATTCTTTAGGTGGATCCTTTAAACCTGTTCCCTCTAAAACAGTTATATCTATGGTATTCAACCTTTTTTCCCCTCAGGTAAATCAGGGTACTCTATTCTTGTATGATATCTACCTGATAGAATTAAAATAAATCTTTTCTTTATTTCCTCAAGTTCAGATAGTGATAGATTGCAGTTCGTCAGCTGTTTATTGTTGATTTTATCCATTATTATTTTCCAGACAAGTTTCTCAAGCTTTGGGGTTGTCGGTTGTTTAATTGTTCTGGATGCAGCCTCTACACTGTCAGCAAGCATAACAACAGCTGCTTCTCGTGTTACAGGAAGTTTTCCATTATAAGAAAAATCTTCCGGAGAAATTTTTGAGTTCTTGTCACTTTTATTCATGGCTTCAATATAGAAATAACTTATTAAATCACTTCCATGATGCTGCGCAAGAATATCAATAACTTCCTGAGGAAGTCCAATCTCTTTTGCCTTCTCAATACCTACTTTAACATGAGATTTAATGACAGCTGCTGATAGACTTGGTTTTAATTCATCATGTTTATTGTCACCAGTCTGATTCTCGATAAAATATTCCGGCTGATCTGTCTTACCTATATCATGATAGTATGCCCCAACCCTTGCAAGAAGACTATTGGCACCAATTGCCTCACAGGCAGATTCAGCAAGGTCAGCAACAGAGACTGAATGGCTATACGTTCCCCGGGCAACGACTGCCATTCGCTTTAAAACCCTGGTATTCATAGTAGTAAGTTCCAGGAGTCTGAAATCTGTCGGCAAATTAAAAATGTTTTCTACTACAGGAAGCAGCATAACAAAAAGAATACTTGATACAAGTGCGTTGGCAACTACTATAATTGAATATGTATAAAAATCCGTAAGACTGTAATCTCCCAAAAGTCCTATAATAAGAAGCAGAAGAAGTCCTGAGGAAGCTAGATACATAAATGATTTAATCATATCTATTCGTTTTCTGGCACGAGTAATTATAACAGTTCCTGTTATCCCAAGTGCAAGAAGAAAAATAAATGATCGGTAATCCCCCTGAGGAATTATGAGAGCAAGAAGCGCCAGATAGGAAGAGACCAGATATCCCGTTTTTTTACCGGCAACTACAGTCAGCAGCATAGTAAAAAATGCGATGGGTATAAAGTAGACGAAAGATGGAAAATTTCGGGTAAATAGAATGCCTGTGATTCCTGTAAAAAGAATAAAATAAATAATAATCCCTGAAAGGGTAATATACAAAAATTGCTTGAAGCGGTAATTTGAGGGTAGAAAATGTACAAGTATTATCAGCATTATTATGGTTGCTGCTGTAGAATACAATATATTCCCAATTTTTATTCCCAAAGATTGATCCAACTCATTTCTTTGAAGACCTTTTAACTTTTCTATTGCTTCCTGTGTTACTATATAATCTTTCACTATTATATATTCACCCTTTTCGATAGTCCCAATAATTGGTTCTACAGAAGCTTTAGCCGTTATTACTGCTTGCAATGTTCCAAGATTATCATATAACATATTTGGTTCAAGAAATGGTTTTATTAACTCTACTGCAGTTTTCCTGAGAATAATCTCATCATCTAAACCGGACAATGACCAGACAGCAAGTTCTTCATGTAATTTTGAATAAATAAAGAGAGAGTCAATTTTTTCAGCAAAAACTGTTTCTTCTATATACTCATCATTAAATATTTTAATCAATATATCGGAGGTACTGGAAATTTCTGCTTTTTGCAGTTCCTCCTCTGCAAATACTCCATTTTCATATAGTGATTTCAATTTTTCTTCAGCAATATGTAATAACCTTATCTGTTCCTGCATGTTTAGCGAGTTATAGAAGTTCTTGATAACATGGATATCTATTTCTGACTCTGAGAATATATTCAGGAAAAATTCAGGTATTTCCTCATTACTGTTTTCCAGCAGATAGATTTTTAATTCATGAAACCAGGATAAATTCTCCAGAGTTCTATCGAGTAATAATGTAAATATAGGTTTTACATTCTGTACAGCAATCTGCCTCGCTTCTTCCGTTGATTCATAATCTATGTATTGAATTTGTGCTTGTGCAATAACATTTCTATCAGCTATTTCTCCCACAACTAAACCCAGAGCCTGCTGCCGCAATTGGCCTGCCAATCTCTCAGTCAGCAGGAAAGGAATAATAAAACCAGTAGCAAGAAGTATGAGAATAAGAAAGGAGACAATAATAATATCACGAAAACTAAGTGCTTTAGGTTTATACTTAGAAATCTTTTTCATACGCATCCACTATTTTTCTAACCATCCTGCTTCTGATAACATCCTTTGACTTAAAAGTTATAAAAGCTATATCATCTATACTATGCAGTATTCTTGATGCATGAACAAGTCCTGATTTACTTATAGAGGGCAAATCTATTTGAGTAATATCCCCTGTAATTACCGCCTCTGAATTTTCACCAATCCTGGTAAGAAACATTTTCATTTGCTCACGTGTGGTATTCTGGGCTTCATCAAGAATTATACATGCATTCTGTAAACTTCTCCCACGCATATATGCAAGAGGTGCTATTTCAATAACACCATTCTCTTCCATCTTTCTAATAGTATGCATTGGAATCATCGCTTCAAGTGCATCATACAAAGGTCGTAAATAAGGGCTGATTTTTTGCGTTAAATCCCCTGGTAAAAAACCAAGATTTTCCCCGGCCTCTACTACAGGTCGTGTAAGAATTAATTTTTTTCTTTTATTTTGACTTAAATCGTGGACAGCCTTTGCAATTGCAAGAAACGTTTTTCCCGTACCCGCCGGACCGATTCCAAAAACCAATTGTTTTGAAAACATTGCTTCAATATATGTTAACTGGTTCCTGCTCTTTGGATAGATTGATTTGCTGCCGACCTGAATATTAATATTCCCTGGATCAGAAGAGATGAAATTTTCGGATTCTTTCTGTGCCTGGATTAAAAGACGTACTTGAGCAGGATCAATATCCCTTCCTTGTTTTGCCAGTTCCCTTAGGATATCAATTATCCTGGTAAACGATGAAGTTAATTCAATATCATCATCATGTTCAA
>JAGLNY010000287.1 GCA_023139255.1 Spirochaetales bacterium | reverse complement strand
TGTGAGAATATACTTTCAGAAAAAGATGCAGATAAACTTTCGTTTAAGCTTTTACCGGAAGGTGAATTCGGTATACGGGTGGATATAAAGCGTTTTCTTACCAATAAGCCTATGCAGAAACTTCATGAAATATATGGCGGGGATCCTGAAAAACACAGTTTTAATTTTGAGGAGTTGACGGTTGTTCCCCTGGCAGATTCCAGATGGCTTGGCGTAGGAAGGACAAAACTGGGAAGTCCGTGTTATACAATAAGCAGTGACGGCGGATATGCATGGTCCAGTCCCGAACCTCTTAGATACTCACCGGGAGGTGACTTAATCAACCACCCCATGACCATGTGCCCGATTGAAAAAACAGCCGATGGCCGTTTTGTACTGTTATTTAATAATAACGATGGAAGTGAGAGAGGGAGCCAACATGTTTGGGATGGTTTTAATAACCGGAATCCTTTATGGATAGTTGTCGGTAAGGAGATTCCGGGAGAGAAGCGTAATGGCGGGTTAGTGTTTGGGAAACCGGCAGTTGTTGCAGAAGCTGACAGCATTGGGAAAAGGCAGGAGAATAAGGGGGACCAGATAAGTATGCCCCAGTTTTTTGAGAGGAATGGTAAATATTTTATTTGTTATAACATAAAAAAATACGATATACTTATAGACCAAATACCAAAAGAATTCATAGACAGCATTACCCCATGGGACGTTGATAAAAGGAAAGGAATATAACCATGATAATACATGAACAGGATCACAGTATGATAATGCGTTATCCTGCTGCGCGTTGGCAGGATGCGCTGCCTGCCGGGAGCGGTATTGTCGGTGCTTTGCTGTATGGGCAGATTTGCAATGACACTATTGTCCTGAACCACGATGAGCTGTATTGTCCAAAGGAAAAGGCCAAACTTGTGGATGTCTCGGACAGGCTCCCGGAGGTGCGTCGGTTAATAAACTCCGGGCAATACAAGGAAGCCGCAGAATTGATGCCCAACGCCTATGCCGAACAAACAGGAACTGAAAGCGGGTCTACCAGTTCACAGAGGGATCCCTATCAACCTGTTTGCGCCATTTCTTTGAGTACCACAACCGATGGATTATTCCGCAGCTATCGTCGCGGCGTTGATTTCTCAACTGGCCGTGTGTGGGTACAGTGGACAGACGATACAGCAGTGTTTACACGGGAGCTGTTTGTTTCACGGGTTTCAGATACTGTTTTCGTTCGTGTCCGCAGCAGCGAACAAGGATCTGTTTGCTGCCGTGCAGCACTCTGTGAGCACAAAAACGAGCAGGCGGAGCTGAAAGGCTGGGCCGGTTCCAGAAATAATGACGTATTGGTCTCACAACGGACGATTTCAGGGAATCGTTTTATGACTTATTCCGCAAAATATCCGAATGGTTTTTCTTTCGGTGCGGTTAGCAGTGTCACGGTTGTGGGCGGTAAGATAAGCAGTACGGAAAATGATCTGGTAGTAGAAGATGCTGACGAAGTGATTATCCAGGTAAGAATATTTGTTGGGGAAAATCCTGACGTCGCCATCTCCAGGTTTATCACAGAAAGTAAGGACAACCCCGTCAATTTTGATGCGGCATTTGCAGAACACTCAGCCCTTCACGGACAACTTTTCAACAGAATGACTCTTGAGCTTGATAAGAAGAAACGGCAGGCTAATGAAGAGATGCTGATGACAGCATATGATGGTGATGTGCCGACATCCCTGATTCAGACAATGTTTGAGTTCGGACGCTATTTGCTTATCTGTTCGAGTCGTCCCGGGGGTTGGCCGGCAAATCTGCAAGGCATTTGGAACGGTGATTACTCGCCGGCATGGAATTCTGATTTTCATAATGATGAGAATATCCAGATGAACTATTGGCAGGCATTACCGGGCAGCCTTCATGAAACAGTTCTCCCTTTTTTCGATTACTTTGAGAAATGGATTGATGATTACCGCGGGAATGCCGGGAAAATATTTGGGTGCCGGGGGATACTGGTACCTATTGCCCAAACCACCCATGGACGTGAGACTCCGTGTATATGGTCTAACTGGACGGCTGCGGCCGGATGGATTGGGCAGCACTTCTACGATTACTTTCTGTTTACCGGGGATCTGAAGTTCCTGCGTGAGCATGCGGTTCCATGGCTGAAAGAAGTGGCGCTTTTCTATGAAGACTTCCTGATAGCGGGAAGTGACGGCAAGCTGCTTTTTTCCCCATCCTTATCACCTGAGAACAAACCAGCCGGAAGTGAAAATATGCTTACAATGAATGCGACAATGGATATTGCCGTATGCCGCGAAGTGCTGGGACATCTTTGCGATGCTTGTGAGCTGCTCAAAATCGAGAGTGACGGCAGGAAACGTTGGCGAACAATGCTTTCCCGGCTTCCGGAATATGCAATCAACGAGGACGGCGCCATAATGGAATGGCTGCATCCTTCGTTTAAAGACAATTATCATCACAGGCACCAGTCCCACCTCTATCCGCTGTTTCCCGGTTTGGAGATAACCCGGGAAACCCATCCGGATCTCTACGATGCGTGTCAGGCTGCAGTCGAGAAACGACTGATCATTGGTCTTGTCAGCCAAACCGGCTGGTCTATGGCTCATATGGCCAATATTTATGCCCGGTTGGGAATGGGCAACAGGGCACTCGAGTGCCTTGAGATCCTCTCGAGAAGCAGTGTGGGTCCTAACTTGTTTACGTATCATAATGACTGGCGTGACATGGGCCTGAGTCTTATATGGGGCAGTTCTCCCCCATTCCAGATTGATGCCAATTTAGGAATCACTGCCGCTATTCTTGAAATGCTTGTTTTTAGTAAACCCGGGTTGATCAAACTACTCCCGGCGCTGCCGGATAAGTGGTTGACCGGGAGTGTGAAGGGTATTGCGTGTCGCGGCGGTATTACGGTAGATATGGAATGGGACATGGAAAAGGGGCTCTTTCGTGCTGTACTTTTAAGTAAGAGCGACCAGTGTTTGCTGATCCACCTGCTTGGAGGGAAACAGGACGTCACGTTTGATCCCGGGGCAGCGGCGGCCATATGTACTGAACGGGAAACGGGATATTGGAATATAACCATGCAGAAAGGGGTGCCTTTCAACATCCAATAAGCAGGAGATGTTATTATGAAATATAAACGACTTATCTGTTCCGGACACAATGTTATTATCCTTGAGGATTACACTCTT
>JAGLNY010000286.1 GCA_023139255.1 Spirochaetales bacterium | reverse complement strand
CTGGAAGGGTCTTGATGTGATAATTGAATACAGTGGTACGATGCAGGCCATGCAGGCTGCTCTTCGGGGCATCGCTTTCGGGGCAAATATTGTTGCCGGCGGTTTTCCCGGACCCTGGCCGGCTGGTCTGGATCTTGGTGCCGAAGCACATATGAACCGTCCAAACATCATTTTCAGCCGTGCTGACAGCGATCCTGGCCGGGATCATCCTCGTTGGGACAAGGCACGCGTGCGCGATACGGTGCACCGTTTGATTCTTGATGGATGTATCAACGGCGAAGCTGTCATCGGCCCTGTCAAAACTTTCGGGGAGGATATGCCTGCCGTATATGAAGATGTCATGTCTGATCCAAACTGCGGCGCCAAAATGGGCCTTAGTTATCTTTAACCATAAATAAAACACAGGAGAAATCAGCTTATGAACATTAATCAATCCGTTGTTGTTCCCATGTACATGATGAATTCGGGACAGGCTGCTGTAAAAACCTTTTTAGGGGAACTTAAAAATATCGGTTTTTCGGCGGTTGAATTCTGGGGCAGGGATGAGGGTGTCCCTTTTGAGAAAACTGTCGAGGATGCCCTTTCTCTCGGGTTCCGTATAGCAAGTATGGGCGGGCATGGGCATAAGAGCGAGAAAGACGGCTCCCATGCAGAGGGATTCAGCCGTGCAAAAAATCATGAGCGGCTGGAAGCTGAGCTCAGGGAGTCGATTGATATTGCCGTGAAATACGACATTCCCGGTTTGATCACCCTTTCAGGGCATCGCAACCATGATGAAAGCGATTACCGGTCAATGCTGGTCTGTGCTGAAGGCCTTCGGCGTATCGCCCCGTATGCCGAGGAAAAGGGTATCAACCTGAATATGGAAATCCTGAATACCACTGTGAATCACCCGAACTATCTGTGTGATAATGTGGACTGGGCTATTGGTCTCTGCGAATTGGTTAATAGTCCGCGGGTGAAGATCCTTTTTGATATTTATCATGTGCAGATTATGCAGGGGAATATTATTCATAATATCAAATCAGCTGCCAAGTGGGTCGGCCACTACCATACGGCTGGAAATCCCGGTCGTAATAATTTGGACGAAACGCAGGAACTTCACTATCCCGGTATCATGCGTGCTATTGGCGGGAGCGGTTACGAATTGTATGTAGGCCATGAATTTATACCCAAGGGAGATTCCCTGGATGCCCTTGCTCAAGCCTACTGGGTCTGCGATGTCGGGAATTGATAAACCTGGCTTACGAAAGAGGATTCCAAACCCGGTCGAATTCGTAATTCCGGAAGTGTTTAGTATTGCAAGTGGCAAAATCCGTTACACCATGGTATCGGAGCGTTAGTGCAAGCCTTGCATCGAATATATTTCTGCAGCCTTCATCAGGAAGTGAGGCACGTTCCCAGATTTCTGTCATCAACGATCCGGGATAATCAATCAGGCGCCAATTGTGGTTTTCTCTGTATCGTTGACACACCTTGACAGCTTTTGCACCTGAAAGCGGTTTCCTGATTACAGCGGGATTACGGAGCAGAACATACAGCTCTATTAATATGAGTTCACAGATTGTAAAATCACTGTTTTCTGCTGTATTGATGAGAAACTCCCTTGCCTGTTCGTGGAGATTGCTGTGTAGATTGTATGCATGCAGGAGAATGTTCGTATCGCAGGAGATCATGAGAGTGTTTCCCTGATGATTGTTACGTAAAAACTATTCATTTGCATATATCCTCCAATCCTCTTCTGTACTCATAAATTCGCCGAGATCTTCGGCCTTTGGCGGGACCCAGTTTGGGGAAGATATCGTCCGAATCGGTTGAGTTTGAAGCAGATACGCTGCGGCTTGCCGGATTATTTCTGCGAGGGTTGTTTCCTCGACTCTGGCGAGTTCCTTGAGTCGGGCATACATCTCATTAGGCAGTTGGATTTGTGTTCGTTTCATACCATCAATTATACAGCGATGTAAGAATGATGTCAAATATTAAGAGTAAATGAAATTAAATTTTTACCAGGATCAATAATTCGCGGGTTTTATTCTTCACGACATCTGCCCATTGACAATCAAGTCCAGGAAATCGTCGTCAATATATTTTCCCAGAAGATAATACTTTCGATCAGGATACCAGAGTATGCGTCTGCCTTTGAACTCAGTTATGCTGGTATAAGTTCCGACCTCTGCCGTGTTTTTGGGGCCTATCGGTACGTGATCGGTATCCAGAAGCCTGTAGGGCTGGGAGAACCACAACGGTTGATGCGCTTTGGGTTTGAATGTTCCCACTGCGATGTAGGTCGGGTTCCGGATGAAGTTGGACTGATTATCCGGCCAGGTAACCTTAAATTGGCTGTCCCCGCCGCTGGTCCCCGGGTTATTATGATACAGGAGCAGATACTTCCCGTTTCCAAGACGGTATACCGGCCCCGGTGACAGCGGGTGACATATAATTCCCCCGTCGTCCCGGTAACGTAATGGTTCCGGCTCTCTCCAGCTCTCTCCGTCATCACTGGAGACAGAATACCACATCGCCCCGGTCATAGTCCTAAGGGTTACGAACAGTCTCCCGTCGGGAAGCAGTGCAATGCTCGGTTCCTGGGCAGTTGATATTTCAGGATACATCGGATTCGCGACCTCTATCCCGGCTCCTTCTTTCGGTAATTGCGTTATCCTCAGCTCACAGGGTTGCTCCATCCCGTCGATATTTTCGAAACGGAAAAAGACACATCTGGAATCGATGTGAACCCACGCAGGATGAGGCTTTATCTTCAATGTCTCACTTGTCACTTGAGTGTAACCAGCTATGTATCTGCCCTTTCCGTCCCGAATAGGCAACTGCCATATTATCCAGCTTTTCGGTATAGTTGGGTCCGGATTATCGTATTTGTTTCGTGGAAGATCTATATCCGCTCCTTCTGTCCAGCTTATGCCATTGTCGTCGGAATACAAGCTTCCCATGGGCCCGTTGCCCTGTCGGTTCGACTTGTCCGTTGCTTCGGTTTCTTTTGTAAAAAAACAGTAGATCCGTCCGCTGTCCGTCACAATCGGTATCTGCCAGCTTGCCTGCATCGCTCCCGGCGCCGACCCTGCACCTGCTATCCGTATTGGGTCACTCCAGTTTTCCGCATCCGGACTTCTGGCGAGCATAATATGATTGTCTCCCTTCCCTTCACAGGAACTCTGGGTCCAGAATGCCAGCAGTTCCTCACTTTTGGGCGCTCTTATTACCAGTAGATGCTCGTTATCCATGTCATCGGGTACTCCATCTTTCGGTTTATAGACTATGATATCCGGATTACTTCGCTTCCATTCAACCGACAGATCAACCTCTTTGATGATGTTTTTCATTATATCCTCCACAGGCAGCTTTCTTTATCATCAGCACATGATTAAATATACCTACTATATATGATATACCAGCATTGTCAATATAACAATTATAAAGTAGGGTATAAAGTAGAGTATGGAATTAAGAGAAAAGGAAGTACTACATTGAAAAAATGGCCTGTGTTGAAAAGCTATGAAGGAAAAAATCTAAGGAGAATTGCCCTTCCTGTCGGAGGAATAGGAACGGGAACAGT
>JAGLNY010000285.1 GCA_023139255.1 Spirochaetales bacterium | reverse complement strand
TGGGAGAGATTTTACCACCTACATTGGCAGAATAATGAGTCATAGCTTCTGTTCCGGTCAGGAACTTGATAAACTCGGCAGCCATCGCTTTATTCTCTGAACCGCTAGGTATTAAAAGGTCATGTTCTACAAAGAATGTCTCACTCTTTCCGGTGGCTCCGACAGGCATAGGCATCGTGTAATAAACGTCATCAAAATCTTCACCTAAAGGACTGAGGGAGCGACCAATTGATATTCCGAACTCTCCATCCATATAAAAACCAAGAGTTCCCTGAGCGAACAGATTTCTCAGATCTCTGATTTCAGATCCTACGGGAGTAACCCTGGCATTGATTGTATCCTGAAGCCACTGATAAGCATCTTTTGTTCCCTGAGAATTAAAAGAGATTTTGTCATTTTGCAGAAAACTTCCGCCATAGCTCCATATATAAGAAAGAAAGAAGTATCCTGTACCAGTATTTTTTAGAGAACTTACTCCCCAGCCATACAGTTCATTTCCATTTTCATCTTTACCCAGAGCTCTAATGGCACTTGCTACTTCCATTACTTCCTCCCAGGTTGCTAACTTTTTATCAGGATCATAACCGGCTTTGGCTATTAGTTCTTTATTAGCATAAACTGCAATTGGTGAAGGAACCCAGGGAAGAGCCATCACTTCACCATCAAAAGTGGTACCATTTAAGGCAGCCTTATTAAAGTCCCCAAAAAAATCACTTCCATAGTATTTTCTCAAAGGTTCCACATACCCGCCTTCATGAAGCGGAGCGATCCATTCCGTTTTAGCTTGCGAAGCATCAGGAGGATTCCCACCTACAGAGGCAAGGATCAATTGATCTTTCATATTATTATATGGAACGGCTTGAAGTTCGATACTGACATTGGGGTGTTCCTCCTTAAACATCTCCGCAATTTCTTCGAACAACGCTCTTGTTGCATTTTCACTTGTCAACCAGTTCTGAAAACGAAGAGTGACCGGTTCATCAGCTGTGACCTCTGATCCTTGTTGCCCTTTCGCATAAACAAATCCAAAACAGAATACAAATACACTTAGTATTGATACTAATTTTTTCATAAGACAGTTCCTCCTAAAGTCTATAGAAATTTTATATGCTACCTTTGTTGATTACAAGATAAGAATAATTGTAAACCCATTTGATCCAGCTGTCAAGTGGTTGTACCAATTTATTAGGACAATTGCATCGATTTCTATTTTCATTTCCTGACAACTATATTGGTTTAACCAGTTGACAGATTCTCTATTAAAGCCTTAATATTAAATTTATGGATAATGAAACATTTTGTAAAATCAGTTTTAAAAAGAAAACAGAGGCGATCAACGAACAGATTATCAGCCTTATAAACTCCAAGGACCTGAGCAAAGGAGATATACTGCCTTCGGAGAGATACCTCTCTAAAGCGATGGGAGTCAGTCGGGGAGCCCTCAGGGAAGCCTTGCGGGCTCTGGAAATGGTTGGGATCATTGAAACCAAAACTGGTTCGGGCAGTTATATAAAAGCAAGCGGTCCGGTTAAATACTCTCCAGAGCTCTCAACCACACTGGAGCGAGATGATAATCCTCTCAATTTAATTATTGTCCGTAAAACCATTGAACCTTTGTCAGCCAAACTGGCAGCACTGAATGGGAGCGATGAGGACATCCTAAAATTGAAATCTTTTTATGCTAACTATGATATTCATGCCGGTGAGAAAGATATCAATTATGAAATAGACGGCAATTTCCACCTGCATATTGCCGGGATGTCACAGAACAAGACACTGATAGAGGTGATGAGAGTCATTTCTGATCGTATGAAATCCGATAACTTCTGGCGATTTGCCAAGGAAAAAACAACAAAATCCCTTCACCACCTGGGTACACATATAGATGAGCATAATATTCTTGTGAAGGCCATTTCTGAACATAATGAAAAAGAAGCGGAAAGGGCCATGAAACAGCATCTCAGGAGTGTCGAGAAGGGTCTTCTCCAGTTCTTTTAGACTCCTGTTATTTAATGGCCAGGAGTTCCATAACCTCTCTGGCTTTATCCGCCATCAACCCGACATCCACGCTATAGGCCAGATACTGTACTCCTGCATTCTTCCATTTTAAAGCATTCTTTGGAGTATCCACAAAAGTTCCCACAGCCACGCCCTTCGCATTACAGAGAGAAACAATGCTACGCATCCTGGCTTCTACATCGGGATGATCTATCTGTCCGGGTACTCCCAGACTTTGTGAGAGATCATAGGGACCGATAAAAATACAGTCGGCACATCCCTCTACTGCCAGTATATCTTCTATAGCACTAATTCCCTGTTCTCCTTCAATCTGAAGGATAATCAGAGCCTCTCCCGCATCCTTAAAGTACTGAAACCTGTCTTTGGTAGAGTAATCAGCCGCCCTGACAAAGCGACAAACACCCCTCCCTCCTTCCGGGGCATAGCGGGCATATTTCAAGACCAGGCGGGCATCATCAGCGGAATTGATTTGAGGAACTTCCACGCCATAGGCACCGACATCCAGAGCCTCAGAGATATTTCCCCAAACCCGTTCTTTGACCCTAACGATTGGAACAATGCCGGATAATTCAGCCGCCCGAATCAGATTCTGTATGGAACGGATGTTGTTAGGTCCATGTTCCAGATCCAGGATAAGGAAATCCATCCCTCCGTAACCCATTGCTTCCACCATGGCGGGATCTTCGGTTTTTGAAAAAGTGCCACCCACAGCGGCACAATTCAGTTTTTCCCGAAATGCTCTCAGCAGTTCAAGATTCATATAAACTCCTATTTGATGAACTGAAATAAAGATTCATTAGGCTCAGCACCCAATCCCGGTTCCTGAGGAACTGTAAAAAATCCTTCCTCACATTTCATAGC
This sequence comes from Spirochaetales bacterium, assembly GCA_023139255.1. Classification (GTDB taxonomy): domain Bacteria; phylum Spirochaetota; class Spirochaetia; order JABMQR01; family JABMQR01; genus JABMQR01. Next base: position 794 of record JAGLNY010000285.1, on the reverse strand, counting down.
CGTATTCAGGTACTTCAGGTTCTTGTCAAAAATGGAGTGCTGATACTCATGGTAAACCAGATTGTTCAGAGCCGCAGCAACCTGCAGACTAGCCGCTTGAAAAATCCCGACACCGATACTGGCATGGGGCATTACTGTCATATTATAAGCCTGGCTCATCTGACAGATATTCCACATGGAAGTTAAACCAGTGCGACCCATTTCCGGCTGAATAACATGCATACACTGCTGTTCGAACCGGGGTCTGTATTCATGGATGGTTCGAAGTTCTTCTCCGATACCAACTTGTACCGGTACGGAACGTACAACCAGAGCCTGCCCTGCCATATCTTCCGGTTTAACCGGAGCTTCTGCCACATAAAGGTCAAATTTATTCAGCTTATGGATCAAAGCGATAGCTTCGGCTGCACTGAACTTCCAGTGCATATCAATCAGGATTTTTGGTTTGGGTCCTACCGCAGTTCTGAGAGTTTCCATTTCTGTCAGAATTCCCTCTTCTGAAACAGCTGATGCGAATTTGAAGGCATTAAAACCTCTATCCATCCAGGATTTAGCCAGGTCAGCCCGCTTTTCAATAGTATTTTCAGGTAGGCCGGATACATAACCAGGCAGTTTTTTATAGCGCTTTGCACCCAGGAGAGCAGCAACAGGCTGTTTCAGGAGTTTCCCTTTTAAGTCCCACAAGGCAATATCAATCCCTGCCAGAGCATCATGATAAAACCCGCCGAAGAATCCTCTTACCCGCATAGCATCATACAGATCTTCATAAATCATCAGTACATCATGAGGATCCT
>JAGLNY010000284.1 GCA_023139255.1 Spirochaetales bacterium | reverse complement strand
CTCATGAGCTGCGAACCCCGCTTACAGTAATTAAGAGCTCAACGGAAATTCTCATGGAGGGCCGCCCCGGGGCTGTGAATGATACTCAAGGAAAATTTCTTCATGCAACTCATGATAATGTGATGCGGATGATCCGCTTTATGGAAAATATCCTTGCGCAAGTGAAAATTGAGCATACATGGTTCCGGATGAAACCGGAACCGCTAAACTTACGGCCAACTATAAAGAAGGTATGCCGGGACATGCAGCCTTTTATTGAGGATAGGGGACAAACAATTCGCTATACGTATCCAAACCCGCTTTCCAGGGCAATCGCGGATAAAAACTGGATAGAGCAGGTATTTATCAACCTTATCCATAATGCCAGCAAACATATTTCCAGGGGCGGGCAAATAATTATTTCTGTTCAGGAAAATGAACAGTGTATTGTGGTTTCGGTGAGTGATGACGGAAGCGGGATACGCAACTCAGATAAGCCGAAGGTATTCTCAGAATTCTATCAATCTGAGGATTCAGGGAATAATCAGCTTGACGGTGCAGGCATCGGGCTTACGATAGTGAAGGATATAGTAGAGAAGCATGGGGGCAAGGTGTATCTTGGGTCGGTGGCAGGGCTTGGTACGACGCTTTCTTTTACCCTTCCCAAGGAGGTGTAGGAGTCTGTCGGACTTGATGCTTTCGAGGGTATTTTGGCCAATTATTAAATTGGCTTTGCTATTTTTTTCATATAAAGTTTTTTAAAGAAAAACTTCGAAGAATAAAATTTGTATAAATTTTATTCCATTTAAGGAGTGAAGGAGGAGAATATATGCCATATTCGACGATTGAACAACGCAAAAGATGGAAAAAAGATCAAAAAGAAACCGAAATGATTAAGTCCGACAGGCTCCTGATATGAGTTTTACTATACTTGTTATTGAGGATGACCCGCATATTTTAGGTATACTCGATTTCCTGCTTACCGATGAAGGGTATTCTGTGCTGATGGCTGCATCAGGGGAGGAAGGACTTTCCATTATTCAGCACAAGCATGTGGATCTGGTTATTCTTGATATCAACCTTCCCGGTATTAACGGGCTTGATGTCTGCAACCGCATAAAGCAGAAAACTTCCAAACCGGTTATTATAGTGAGTTCCCGTGATAAAGATAATGATGTGATAACCGGTCTTGAACTCGGGGCGGATGACTATATAAAGAAACCATTTAATCACCGCGAACTCATCCTTCGTGTCTCAAACATTCTGGACAGACTTCCTAATCCTGAAGGCGTTGTGATAATTGCTTTCGGGGGTTTGGAGATTGATCTTGAGCACCGATTTGCAATTAGGGGAGGAGAACGCCTAAACCTGACCAATACAGAATTTGAGGTACTTGCCTGTCTGGCAAAGCGGATAGGATGGGCGGTATCCTGGCAGGTGATTTGCAATGAAGTCTGGGGCAGTGAAGAATGGCAGGGCGGGAGAGAACTCGTGAAGGTAAATATCCGGCGGCTGCGCAAGAAGATAGAGAAAAACCCATCACAACCGGTTATCCTGCTCAACGAGTGGGGCCGCGGCTATAAGCTTGCCGTGAACGATCAGCCTGTTACCAATTTGTAACTATTTGTCACCAAATTGTTCCTTGAGTTCACGCATTTTCTCTTCTACACTATATTTGTATTAAAACAATATTCGGAGGTAATTTTATGAAAAAACTGATGTGTACTCTGCTGGTAATCTGTCTGCTTGTCCCTGGTATGCTTTTTGCGCAGGGATCAGCGGAAAAGAAAGAGGTTGTTACAGCATATACCACACTCGATGAGGAGCTTGCACGCGAAGTATTTAATGCATTCACTGAAGAGACCGGTATCCAGATAGACTGGGTAAGGCTTTCTACCGGTGAGGCTGTTGCGCGAATGGAAGCTGAGAAAGCAAATCCTCAGGCAAGCATCTGGTATGGGGGCGTTGGGCTTGGCCATATTGAGGCAAAGAACAAAGGGTTAACCATACCGTATCAATCTCCCGCAGCTACTATGCCCGCACAGTTCCGCGATGCTGACTTTTACTGGTCAGGTATTTATGCAGGACCATTATGTTTTGAGAGCAATACGAAAATGCTTGAAAAATACGGCTTGACTGCACCGACTTCCTGGGAAGAGATCACCAGCCCGCAGTATGAGGGTCATGTACAGGTTGCGAACCCCGGTTCTTCCGGTACTTCCTACAATGTGCTTGCGACCCTTGTCCAGATTTATGGTGAAGATGAAGCTTTTGAGTATTTGGGTCGTCTTAACAAGAATGTCACCCAGTATACTAGATCAGGTTCTGCCCCGGGAAGAAATACCAGTATTGGTGAAGTTACCATTGCTATCGGTTATGCACACGATGGTGTTCGTTTGGTTGATCAGGGATACCCGCTGCAGATAACCTTTCCAAGCGAAGGCACCGGGTATGAGGTTGCTTCAGTATCACTGATTAAGAATGGACCTGCTGAAGAACTTGAGGCAGCAAAGAAACTGTATGACTGGGCTCTTGGTGAGACAGCGGCAAAAATTTATGCGAAAATGTTTGTAGTTCCTTTTGTTGATGTGCCTCTTGCCGAAGGTGCTATGCCCATATCACAAGTAAATACAATTGTTCAGGATGATGAGTGGTCAGCTGCCAATAAAACAAGATTGGTAGAGAAGTGGAATGAGGTTATTGGCGGGGAGTCAAAAACCGAACCAAAGAATTAGACAAAAAATCGTTATGTATGGATGGGACCTGGACCAGAAAAATCCGGGTCCCTTCTTATCCCCGGCACAACAAGTACTGACAGGAAGGATTCTACCCTATGCACTCACAAGTTATAAAAATCGGACGGAAAAAACGTGCATTTCATCAGCTTACCCGGGAACCGATGCTCATGATTGGGGTTGGGCTGCTGTTCGCGATGCTCATTCTGTTTATCATTTACCCTCTTTTTTCCGCGGCACGTCTCAGTGTTGCCCCCGAAGGGAAAATTACCGGGGATGTCTATAAGTATATTTTTACCCATTCGCGTTATTTGCGGTCAATCAGGAACAGTGTTCTTCTGGGTGTTATTGTAGCTACAACATCTACCTTTATCGGGTTTGTGTTTGCGTATGCCCTGACAAAGACAAAGATAAGGCTGAAAAAGATACTCCAGTGGATGGCAATCCTTCCGATGATATCGCCCCCGTT
>JAGLNY010000283.1 GCA_023139255.1 Spirochaetales bacterium | reverse complement strand
CATGGCTTCTTATATTTGTAGGTTCACTTACTGATTTTGGTAATCCAATCATAATTGGTGGAAGCTTCGATGTGCTGTCAGTACAGGCATATATGGAGTTTACCGGTATGGGGAATTTGCCAAGGGGTACAGCACTTGCCATTCTGCTGTTGGTTCCAACTATCGGTATATTTTTTATTCAGAAGTATATAATGAAAAATAAATCTTACGTAACAATTACGGGTAAATCTTCACGCAGAGGATCTTCCTCGGTAGGGGAAGGCACTACTTTTATTCTATTCGTTTTCTGCCTGCTCGTATCGATATTCGTTGTGCTGCTTTATGGTACTATTATCTCTGGAAGTTTTATAAAACTTTGGGGTGTCGACTGGAGTTTTACCCTGAAGCATTTTGTTTACAGCTTTGATGTTGGTCTGAGGACGATGAGGAACACGCTGTTTCTTGCACTTGTCTCGACGCCGATTACTGCGCTGCTCGGGATGTTTATCGCGTATATTGTGGTACGAAAGGCTTTTCCTGGTAAGCATGTCCTGGAATTTCTCTCAATGCTGAGTTACGCGATCCCGGGAACAGCAGTGGGCATCGGTTATATCCTGGCATTTAATAAACCGCCGTTTAACCTTTCCGGTACAGCGTTTATCCTGATAGCAGTGTATGTGTTCAGGAATGTCCCGATTGGGGTTGAGAGCGGTATCGCGGCGTTGAAACAGATATCGAATGATATCGAGGAATCATCGACAAATCTTGGCGGGAAAAGTTCATATACATTCAGGAAGGTAACTCTCCCGCTTATCAAACCGGCTTTCTTTGCCGGGGCAACATTCTCGTTTATCAGGAGCATGACGGCAATCAGTGCTATTATTTTTCTTGTCTCGGCAAAATGGAACCACATGACAGTCCTTGTCCTTGCTCAGACTGAGATTATGCGGCTCGGGGTTGCCTCGGTTATGTCGTTTGCCTTGATTTTAATCATAGTACTATTTGTCTACCTGATTATGAAACTTACCAGGCTTAATCAATCACAGATTTTCGGGACCACCAAATAGAGGAGTGCAACAAATGGGCAGCAATGGATATTTAAGACTTGAGCATGTGACAAAACAGTTTCACGATGGCCAGGGGGCAGTGGTAACGGCAGTTGATGATGTGTCCCTGACAATCCGGAAAGGGGAATTTGTCACACTTCTCGGTCCTTCAGGCTGTGGCAAGACTACGACACTGAGGATGGTTGCAGGGTTTGAGGTGCAGAATGAGGGGGATGTAATTCTTGACGGTAAGGTAATAAATGATGTTCCCGCATTTGACCGAAATATGCCGATGGTGTTCCAGAGCTATGCTCTTTTCCCGCATCTTACGGTCTTTGAGAATATTGCCTATGGTCTGAAAATTAAAAAATTTTCCAAAGAAGTAATCCGGAATGATGTGGCAATGGCCTGTCAGATGGTAAATCTGGTGGGGCTTGAGGATCGGTATCCTGGTGAACTCTCCGGCGGACAGCAGCAGCGAGTAGCCCTGGCGCGTGCTATTGTCCTGAAACCTGATATTATCCTGTTTGATGAACCGCTCTCAAACCTGGATGCAAAACTCCGTGTCCAGACACGGAATGAGATTAAGCGTGTGCAGCAGCTTCTCGGGATTACCGCGTTATATGTTACGCATGATCAATCTGAGGCGCTCAGTATGTCTGACAAGATTGTTATTATGAATAGGGGTAAAATTGTTCAGGCAGGCTCCCCGGTGGACATCTACAATGAACCGAACTCATCCTTTGTCGCGGATTTTATCGGGAATGCTAATTTCCTTGATGCTGTTGTCGAGGAGGTGTGTGAGGAAACAATCATTGTGTCCCTGCAGGGGAAATCTATTGAAATTAATGTTTCCCAGGTGGACGGTAAAGTTTTTGAAGGAGAAGAAGTTATTCTTAGTATTAAACCGGAAGCTATTGATCTTAGCGATATTCCCACCGGGTTTCAGGGAAGGCTCGATGTCAGTTCATTCCTTGGTGCTAGTACAGAGTTAACGGTTGAGTTTGACGGGACTTTTATAACTATCATCCACTCAAATACGAATGGGATTATCCACGGGATGAAAATGGATGATACAGTACATATTTCATTCAATCTAAGTTTCTTCAGATTATATAAGAAATAGTATATGGATACATTTGAGCCTCATGCAGCAGTTTAATATGGATTCCGGTTTATGATAGTTTCACATACTGGCTGCGATATTTGAAAAAATAACAAAATAACATTTTTTACTTGCATTTAAGTAATAACCGTTCTATAATGGAAAAAGTGAAATGGTAACGTTACCGGAAACGTTACCGAAACATTTGGAATAAAGAAATAATCAAGAGGTTATATGGC
>JAGLNY010000282.1 GCA_023139255.1 Spirochaetales bacterium | reverse complement strand
GGATGATTACGGTTACACTGGTGATCCTCCGGTTTTTTTCAAGATCTGGGATAAGTACCTCTTTGAAGATAGGGAAACAGGATTAAAATATAAGGATATTTGGGTTATTGGAAGTGCAGGAGAAAACGAACTTGCATACGATGGCAATTCTGGTACCGCAAACGGATACTTCACTTACTACCTTTTACAAAGCATGGGTTTCAATCACACTGATTTCACAACTACTTCTCCAATACCGGCAGATAGTAACTCTGATGGGTTAATTACAATTTCGGAAATTTACAATGAGACGTTTAAAAGATTTCAGGATAATTATAATAATTCTTTTGAATCAGTGTATGCAAAATACTATTCACACACTTCCGGGGGACCAACAGACCTGATCCTGCTTGATCTATCAAACTAGTTTCTTGAAATCTCGCCATTTTTAATTGCATCTACCTCATCCCTGATAACAGCAGCCTGTTCAAATTCCAGATTTTTTGCATGTTCAAACATCTGCTTTTCAAGAGTTGCTATAAGTTTTTTTCGCTCACCAGGAATAAGCAGGTTATACCCGCTTTTAATAACCTCAATATCCTTTTCCTGAATATCCCTGACTTCTTCTTTCTTTCGAACAAGAATATCATGTACAGCTTTTTTGATCGATACAGGAGTTATATTATGCTTCTTATTGTACTGTTCCTGGATTATGCGACGCCGATCAGTCTCTTCTATCGCCTCCTGCATCGCATTGGAATATTTGTCAGCATACATGATTACTTTACCATTCAGATTTCTTGAAGCACGTCCGATTGTCTGGATCAGAGAAGTAGCCGAACGCAGAAACCCAATCTTATCTGCATCAAGGATCGCTACAAGAGATACTTCAGGTAAATCCAGCCCTTCCCGTAATAAATTAATCCCGACAAGTACGTCAAAACTACCTAACCGCAACTCTTTCAGGATTTCAACTCGTTCGATCGTTTCAACTTCTGAATGAAGATACCTAACCTTGACACCAATGCCGGATAGATAATCAGTTAAATCTTCAGACATTTTTTTTGTTAGTGTTGTTACAAGAACGCGCTCTTTCATCTTAACACGCTCCATAATTTCACTATATAAATCCTCTATCTGACCAACCGTCGGCTTTACAATTATTTCCGGATCAAGCAGTCCGGTTGGACGTATTACCTGTTCGACAACTTGCTTGGACTGTAAAACCTCATTTTTCCCCGGTGTCGCAGAAACATATATTTTTTTTGAAATTATATCATGAAATTCTGCAATAAAGAGCGGCCTGTTATCCAATGCGGAAGGAAGACGAAATCCAAAATTCACCAGATTTGTTTTCCTTGACCTGTCTCCTTCATACATTCCACCTATCTGGGGAAGCGTAACGTGCGATTCATCAATAAAAGTAAGAAATTGTTCAGGGAAATAATCCAGTAGAACAGCCGGCCGTTCACCTTCTTTCCTTCTGCTTAGAGGTCTTGAGTAGTTCTCAATACCTGAACAGTAACCCATTTCCTGCAGCATCTCAAGATCATATTCTGTTCTTGTTTTTATACGTTCAGCCTCAAGAAGTTTACCTTTATTAATAAAAAAATTATATTGATCTTCCATCTCTAAGCGAATGGCCCCTACGGCACTCCTGACTTGTTCTTCAGGAAGCACAAAATGTTTTGCAGGGTAGATAATTACTTCATTAAGTCTCTCAGTGATATTCCCTGTAAGAGGGTCGATCCTGGTAATTTTTTCAATTTCATCCCATGAAAGATATAATCGGAAAGCTTCCTTCATATAGGCAGGATAGATCTCAACAATATCTCCCCTGACCCTGAACTTACCCCTTTGAAGCACTGAATCATTACGCTCATACTGAATTCTGACCAGATCCTTTATCAGCGCAGAGCGGTTCAGCTGCTGTCCTGCAGAAATAGTTATTCTCATCTCATTAAATGAGACAGGACTTCCCAGACCGTATATGCAGGAAACTGTAGCAACAACAATCACATCCTGTCGTTCCATCAGGGAAGAAGTTGTTGACAGCCTGAGACGCTCGATTTCTTCATTTATTGATGCGTCTTTCTCTATATATAGATCCTTTGAGGGAACATAAGCTTCAGGTTGATAATAATCATAATAGGAGACGAAATATTCAACAGCGTTATCCGGGAAATATGTTTGGAATTCTCTATATAATTGGGCAGCTAATGTTTTATTATGAGATAATACGAGTGTAGGCATCTGTGTAGATTCGATTATTTTTGCCATTGTAAAGGTTTTACCGGATCCGGTAACCCCTTTCAGTGTTTGAACATCATATCCCTTTAATAGTCCCTGAGAAAGTGTATCAATTGCATCCCCCTGATCTCCTGCAGGAGAGTATTCAGAGACAACCTTAAATTTCGGCATTGATTAATCCCATTCATACAACTCTGGCCGGTTTGTTAGTTCAACAGGTAATGTAATTTGCTCATCTTTTCGGATAAGCATGACTTCCACAATATCACCCGGCTTGTTATCTTCTAAAGCACTGAACAGATCAGCAAGATCCTTAATCTCAACACCGTCCACACCAATGATAATATCACCGCCGAGATTTATTATGGCTGTTCCATATCTGACTTTTTCATCACCGCCGCGAATACCGGCATCCTGGGCTTTGCCATCTTCCTCAACACGTGAAACCAATATGCCGAATTCAACAGATAGTCCGGCATATTCAATAATCTGATCGTCTAACTGAACTGGAAAAATATCCAGCCAGCCGCGAACTACTTTACCGTGATCAATCAGTTCAGGAATAACTCTCTTTGCTGTTTCAACCGGTACCGCAAAACCAATTCCTACAGAACTGCCATTATTCGTGTAAATCGATGAGTTTATACCGATAAGATTCCCACGGGAATCCAGAAGCGGTCCTCCTGAGTTTCCAGGGTTTATCGAAGCATCAGTCTGAATCATATTAAGTATTATTAAATTATCATCCGTTTTAATGGGTCGTCCAAGACCTGACACAATACCGGTTGTCAACGTCCGGTCATACCCAAAAGGATTACCAATTGCAAGAACTCTTTGCCCCACTTTCAGGTTTATTGATGACCCAAACTCAATTGTGGTTATTTCCTTATCTTCTTCAAATTCAATTTTCACAATAGCAAGGTCGTTTTCCCGGTCTTTCCCAATTACAGTCCCGATATAGCTGGACCCATCATACAAGCTTACGATTACTTCATCAGCACCTTCAATTACATGATAATTCGTAAGAATATGTCCCTGTACATCAATTATAGTCCCAGATCCTGTCCCGGATTCAGGTACAGCACCCAAAACCAAATTATACTGGTACATTTCTGTAGTTATATTAACTACAGCTTTATTATATTTCTCATAGATTTCAATATTCTGTAGTTCTGAGGTGTTATACAGAGAACTGCTTTCATACCCAAGAACCGGGAGTACCCCTGTTACACCAATCTCACTGAAATTTCTCAAGGCATTTACTATCTCAATTAATCCTTCTTCACCTTTTTCCTCTACTACCAGTTCCATTGCTTCCCGGACAATCTTTTCAGCTCTTCGCAGTTGAATGCTTTTTGTCCAGGAAATAATCCCGTAAGCAATAAAAGATAAAATAAGAATTAATATTGCCAGAGCTATCAGCCTTGCAATACGTTTTTTTTTCTTTAGAACATTTTCATCAATGGTATCACCCATTACATTCCTCATTACGTATATATTTTTTCATTAAAAGTAGGAATAGTATACACTATCCCGATATTTTTGAAAACAATCCCGAACAATTATATAGTATCCGGATTTAGTTTGTATTTCCATCTCCCTGTCTTGTATAACAGGAAATTTCCCATAGTGACAACGACATTTGAAATAAACATTGCCCACCATATTCCTTCAGGGCCCAATCCTGCAGCTTTGGAGAGAAGAAATGCAAGAGGAACTCTCAAACCCCATAATCTTATAATATTTAAGAACATGATAGGTTTTGTATCCCCGCCGCCTTGAAAGGCTCCATTGAAAACAGTAAATAGAGAGAAAAAAATAACTGAAAGTGACACGATTTTGAATAACTGCGCTCCATATGCTATGACCTCTGCCTCATTAATAAAAAACTTTGTGACAGAGTTGCCATAGAAAAAGGTAATTGACATACTTATTATAATAAAAACAAAAATAGATACAGCTCCGTATTTAACTGCCTTTTCTGCTGTTTTGTGTTCTTTAGCACCCAGCATTTGCCCGACAAGTACAGCAGTAGCCTGGCTGATTCCCTGAGCGGGCATATTAAACAATCCTATTATCCTTTGACCTACACCGAATGCGGCAATAACCGGTGTGCCAAATGTATTCACTATACCTTGAAGTACTGAGAAGCCAAGTGCGGATACACCACCACCAATTGCAGTAGGAAAACCAATTTTAATGATAAGGGCCCATGCTTTACGCTCCGGCATTATATATTTCAGCCGAATCCGCACTCCTTTCTTTCCGGAAAACAGAATATAAAGGGCTAAACTCATACTGATAAAACGGGCAATTACGGTTGCTATTGCAGCCCCGGCAACCCCTAATTCCGGGAATGGCCCGATCCCGAAAATAAGCAGCGGATCAAGAATAATATTAATAACCACAGTAATAATCTGTATGATTAATGGTGTGACACCATCACCAACTCCCTGAAGTGCTGCCCGAAGGACAAATGACATGAACATAAACGGCATACCTAGAAATATAATCCGTAGATAGATTGTAACGTTATTTAATATATTTTCAGGAACCTGTAACGCTTTAAGCAGTATATTGGATCCCGTCAGCCCGGCTATCATAATTACAATAGAAAGAATAAACATCATCAGAAAAGTTTGACTGACATAAAAATCAACTTTCTCCTGGTCGTTTTTGCCTTTCGCCTGCGAAATAAGAGTGGTTCCCGCCATTGAGAAACCGGATCCGAAAATAATCATAAAAAAAACTATGCTAAAACTTACAGATGGAGCAGATAGTGCTTCTGAGCCTAGTTTACCTAAAAAGTATGCATCAACGAGGTTGTAAAGCATTTGGAGCAAGTTTGCTCCCATAATTGGAAGGGCTAGTGCCAAAAGCTTTTTAAAAAGTTGTTTATTTTCAATACGTAATAGTATGAGAACTCCTTTATACTGATCCCTCACCTCAGTAAATGAATTGAGATTACACGATAATAAAAGAGTAAACAAGAAGTTCATAGAAGAATTGTCCAGCGCAACCGAGTTGTTTGTATGTGTGGTACAAGAAAATATTTTATGATACCATC
>JAGLNY010000281.1 GCA_023139255.1 Spirochaetales bacterium | reverse complement strand
TAGCTGAATTCACAGCTCCTTTGTCAGTCTCTTTTTGAGGATGCGGTCTGTGAAACACAGCCCTGACACCATTAAGTTTTACACGGATTCTTGAACCGTTTCCTTCTGATATTTCTGCACCGAGAACTCTCAACAAGTTCTCTATCTCACTCCAATAAATATTTGATGAAACAGGCTTCTTGAAGATGTTTTCTAAAGTTCTTTGGTGTTTCCTCTGCATGTGTAATAGTACTACTTAATGGTACCAACGTCAATCCAATCAATCAAAATTCCCGGTAAAGTTCTTATGATGGCAAAAATGAAAGGTGCCGTATCGAACTATAAAGAGTCGTTGAATGAATTTTCTATCATCTCAATTGTTTCCCAAAAATCATTGAATACGAAGTTCAATTTTTCTTTCGTAGAAAAAATGTTTCCCTGATGAAAGTCTCTTATAAGCCAGACAGCCTGAATTAAAACACATATTGGACATATTTCAGGTGTTTGCAGTTTTTTTCCTGAAGACGGTGGGAGTCATGCCGGTATATTTTTTGAATATTGTGGAGAAATATTGGCTGCTGGAAAAACCCAGATCCAGCGCCAGTTCGGTAATGGAACAGCCTGGATCGGGAAGCATCTGTTTTGCCTTTTCCACACGGATCCGGGTGATATAATCCCCCGGGGAGAGTCCTGTCTGTATCATAAACCGGGACTGAAAAACACTAACACTCAGCCTGCATATCTCAGCCAGGTCATGTACTTCAATTTTATCATCGATCTTACTATGGATGTAAGCCTCTATCTCTTCGATGGGCAGGTGTTTATCGCTGATTCCCGGCAGTTGATGGGTAAGTGGTTCATATTGGGTCAGTACTTCATACAGTGAAACGAGTATATGCAGTAGCTGAAGCCGTACCTGCGCGATAGCAGTTTCATTTTTTCTATCAGCAGTATAGCGAACCATTACATCAAGGAGCATCCTGAACTGTCTTCTCAAGTATTCGTTTCCCGGAAAAACCATATTGCCGGCATCACGAAAAGCCGTACAGATCTTTTTCAGTAATTTCTGCCCGAGAATTCCATTTCCAGTCATCCCGGATTTAAGATCGTAGACTATCCAGAACAGCGAACAGGGTTTAATGATTTCCCACTCACCTTTATGCATGGTATTAGGGTGAATGATTGAAAAATTCCCGCCACGAACATAAATTCGTTTATTGTCACCAAGTTCAAACACTGTGTCCCCTTTTTCCAGGAAAACAATCTCAAAACCGCTATGGAGATGGGAAGGAAGTTCTATTGGCTTTTGGATGGAATCATACCCGACAAGCTGGGCACAATCGAGATTAAGTGCTGCTGAATCAATAATAATACGTTTTTCTTTCTTCATGTGTATAAAATAAGCGGTAAGAGAATTTTAAAAGACATCACAGATATTGTATCGTATTATTTGTTGAAATATCAATATTAAAATTAACCAAGGAGTTAAGGACCAAGGAGAGAAGGGTATGACATCAAAAGAGATAGTAAAGAGAGCCATTGAATTCAATTCCCCCGAAAGAATGCCAATGAGTCTAAAAGAGGATTTAGATAAAGATCTTATTATGCTAGGTATGGATCCTCACGTGGATGCAAGACCATCGAACCAAAGGGATGAATGGGGTGCGTATTGGGAAAACATCGGTATCTGCAATCTTGGAGAGGTAAAAGACTTTCCCGTCAAATCATGGGACGATTTTAAAACTCTCACTATTCCGAAGGTTGAAGACCCAAAACGTTGGATCGGGTTTGAGGAAAAAGTGAAAAATGCCGGGGACTCTTTTATTATGGCAAGCGGAATTTCTCTGTATGAACGTGCTCACTTTCTACGGGGCCTTCAAAATCTCTGGACCGATATCTACATCAATCCTGATCAACTCGGTGAATTGCTGGATCTCCTGGTGGAGATGAATATCACTGCTATAGATACATATGCCAAGTATGGGGTAGATGGCTACCTTTTCTGTGACGATTGGGGGCTGCAGAACAGTCTGATGATCTCCCCGGAAAAGTGGCGGGAATTCTGGAAGCCCCGGTATGCTGCCGTATACGAACACTGCCGGAAACACGGGATGAAAACCTTTCTTCACAGCTGTGGTTATATTGTCGATATTCTGGATGACTTGATTGAGTGCGGTCTGGATGTTATTCAAATGGATCAGCAGGAAAATATGGGACTTGACCTTCTAAGCAGCCGGTTTAAAGGAAGAATCACTTTCTGGTGTCCGGTTGATATACAGAAAACCATGGTCAACGGTAGTATGGAAGAAATCAGGGAGTACTGCAGCAGTCTGGTGAAAAAGTTGGGCACCCAAAAAGGTGGTTTTATCGCCAAATATTACAGTGACCCGATTGGGGCCGGCCATACAGAAGAAGCAGTAGCGGCTATGTGCGATGGGTTTAAAATATTGTGTTCACAAGCGTGGATATAACCCAGGCAAGGCGAAAGAGCAGGAAACGCCTATTCATACATGAATAAAAAATGAGAATGTCAATTTCTGAAGATTGAGGTGTATTATGTCGGCAATTATGAAAAAGCCCCCTATTGAGGTTCTCGGTGATAAAATACCTGCGGAATCGCTGAATCTTCCCTCTTTTACTCCTGGAGAGACTGTCCGGTTTTACAGGAGAATGTTGGGTTTGACTCAAAAAGAGTTGTCTGTAAAGTCGGGAGTCAATAAAAATATGATCTCTGATATTGAAAACGAGCGCAGGAAGATGGGATATAATACCATTGTAAAGATTGCGAAGGTTCTTAACAGGCGGCCTGAAAGGTTTATGTAGTAATCCTATTCAGGCCTTATGAACATCCAAAAATTATCATGTAAGAAACAACTCCACGACAGGCACAGTGACATCCGGTTTTGTTACTGGAATTTCCAGTACAACAGGATTTTTCTCTTGCCCCGACGCTAGAGAAGCATTTCCTTCAATCCTATCTTGTTCCAGCCATTTCACTTCTGATGCATCGTGGAGAAACTGGGCATACTCGATTTTTCCCGCCAAACCTTCAAGATGAATATACTTAAAAGGCCAGTTTAAGATATGGAGATATAATCTTTTTCCATTCTGTGTGAACCTGCACTCCGCCGGTGCTGTATACTGACTCTGAGTACACCCATAAATTGCCCGGCTATGTTTTTTCAGCCATTCGCCGTATACCGTTAGCGCGGAAAGAGCACGGGAATCAAACTCCCCCCTCCCTGTAGGTCCTACATTCATAAGCAGGTTTCCACCCAGGGCAACACTATTTATAAGGAGCTGAATCAGTTGTTCAGGGCTTTTCCAGGATGTCTCATCACGATAGTATCCCCAGGAACCACTGAAGGTTTGGCATGCTTCCCAGACCACAGGTTTCCCGTTGACTTTTACCCATTCCAACGGCTGGTACTGCTCGGGAGTCTTTAGATCCTGATCTATCTCAAGCCGGTCGTTGATGATGATTTCCGGCTGGAGTTTGCGTATCATTTTGAGAAGTTTTTTACTCTGCCAGTCATCTTTTCCTTTTCCCGGCAAATTGTTATAAGGTCGGTCTGAATAGGAGAAATCATACCAGAGTATATCTATTTTTCCGAAATTAGTGAGAAGTTCTCTGGTCTGTCCATGGAGATATTCGGTGTACTTGCTGACATCACGGTTTTTATTCAGGGCCGCAGCGTCCGGACTGTTTCGATAGGGATGAAATATATCTATCGGAAAGTGAGGATGATGCCAATCGATAAGCGAATAGTAGAGGCCCACTTTTAGTCCTTCAGCCCGGAATGCATCCAGTATGGGAGTCAGCACATCTTTCCCATAGGGAGTGTTCGTGATTTTGTAATCCGTTAGTTTGGAATCCCATAGACAGAAACCTTCATGGTGTTTCGCGGTAATAACAAAGTATTTCATACCCGCATTCTTAGCCGCTTTTGCCCAGGCTTTGGGGTCGTGCAGATCGGGATTAAAATGGTTGAAATATTTCTCATAATCTTCGTCATGAATTTCTTCTTTACTCTTTATCCATTCGTGGCGTGCGGGTAAAGCGTAGAGTCCCCAATGAATAAACATTCCGAAGCGGTCTTGTACAAACCAATTGGTATTGCCGGGAGTTTTCTCAGGTTTCAACATAATGCGAACCTCCTGTAATTTTTCTCGTCTTTATGAAGTCTTATACAGCTTAAAACTCTTTGTATTGGAAAACAATAGACAAAAAACATATAATATTGGATATTTCACAGAATGGCGGCATTCTTAAAGACTTTGAATTAAGCACCCTGGGGATAAGCCCGGGAAGTTTTATTAGGAAAAAAAGGATACAACGGGCACAGCTTCTCCTCTGGAATACTTCCCTGCCTGTCAAAGCAGTCTCCTTAAAAGTGGGATTTGATGATATCTGTTACTTCTACCGGGTTTTTAAAAAATTACCGGCATGACCCCGGGGAATTACCGGGAAAGGATGAGCCTGCTTCATAAATAGAGTCAAGTTATTTATGAAATATGACCGCTCTGCACAATTTATTCTCTGCGTAACTTGTTTATCCCGGCTATAATCTTAATTTAACAGAAGAGGAATATTCTGTTGGTGTCATGTTTATATAGCGTTTAAAAATCTTTGAAAAGTAGTGAAGGGATGAATAATTAAGCATAGATGCGATCTGGGTGAAGGTGTAATTCCCTTCCCGTATAAGCTCCTTTGCCTTTTCAAGTTTTATAATTTTGTAATATTCCATAACACTTCTTCCTGTTTTTTCCTTAAAAACATTCTGTAGATAGGTACAGCTGTAACCTGTTGTCCTGCAAACGGTAGTAAGATTGGGTGTCTCTCCAACATTATTCTCAAAATAATCAATAACCCTGTTAAAAGCATCCTTACTGGTTTTTTCCTTTAAAGGAGAAGCGGGTTCACCACTCACCCCGATATGCAATTCTCTGCGTATGAGTCCTATGAGAAACTGTTCAATATAGAGCTTAACAAGCTGCTCAGATGCGAAAGTCTGTTTCTCCCTTCTCTGCAGGGCAAGAAGCAGGGGATCATTGAGTTTTGAGGAGAAAGCATTTTCTGCTTCATGGAGAACCCTTGCAAGAAGGTTTTTTTCTTCATTACCTATACGGAGTACTTTGTTGGCAAACCACTTCATTCCAGGGCTCTTGCAGGAAAATGACATTACTATCAGGTTGGGTGCGATGCGTCCATTTGCCCTAAGATCGTGAAATTCATTGGGTTTATGGAAAATAATATCCCCTTTTATAAGGTTATGTCTTTTGTCCCCTGCAATGGCATCAATTGCACCCTTGTCAATATATACAAATTCCCAGAAATCATGCTTTTCTCCCGAATAGACAAAATCTTTGTTGTATTCGAAATAGTGTATCGAGAAAATCTTGCGTATATTAAACTCTTTTTTACATGTTCGCCCAATATAATTCATGACTATTTACTATACACTTGTTCAATGTATAAATAAACAAATTAAATGTAAAAACAAACAAATATTTCTTATCTGTCTGATGGTACCATGGTTGAAAAGATGGTTTGAAGCATGTGCTTCACCTTCAATAGGTATCGTATTCAGGAGAGTAGTTATGGGAAATAAAGTTACAGTAGGTATTATTGGTTTGGGATTTATGGGCACGACCCATTTCCGTATTCACGAGCAGCTGGGTAAGTCAGAAATTATTGCAGTTGCTGATGTAGATGAAAAAAAGATACTGGGCGACTGGAGCAGTGTCGTGGGAAATATTGGTGCCAGTGACAATTCAAAACCGGTGGATATGAGCGGGATAGAAACCTATACCGATGCCATGGAGCTTATAGCTAATCCTGACATTGAAATGGTGGATATCTGTGTCCCTACCTACCTGCATAAAAAGTATGTACTTGCGGCTCTGCAGGCGGGAAAACATGTATTCTGTGAAAAACCGATTGGAAGAACCTTTCTTGAGGCAAAGCATATAACGGCAGAGGCTGAAAAAAGCGGAAAGTTTTTCATGAACGGCTTATGTGTTCGCTATTGGCCGGAGTACAGACATGCGTACGAACTGTACACCTCTGGCAAACTGGGTAAGGTAATAAGTGCGACATTTAAAAGAGTATCCCCAGGTATCCATGGGAATGGTTGGCAGGACTGGTTTATGAAAAACGAAATGAGCGGAGGAGCGTTGCTCGATCTTCATCTCCATGATACTGATCTTGTAAGATATTTCTTCGGCAGGCCTGTTTCTGTTACCTCTTTCGGTGCAAAAGGGTTCCGGTCTGACAGGGGAATAGATCAAGTTGTTACAAACTATGATTTCGGGGATGGTTCTCTTATTATAGCTGAGGGTGGATGGGTTTCCGCAAAAGCAGCACCTTTTGAGATGAGTTTTCAGATAGTCTGTGAAAAAGGAACCATCCGGTTTTCAGAACTTGGGTACAAAGTTATATATGATGATGGAAGAATTGAAGAGCCAAAACCGGCGTTAGGGAATCTGCCTACTGGTTGGCATGTTGAGATTGATTATTTTCTTTCATCAATTTTACAGGGAACAAAACCGGATAAATATCTCAGCACTGCTGAAATGCGGGATTCCATGGCCATTATTGA
>JAGLNY010000280.1 GCA_023139255.1 Spirochaetales bacterium | reverse complement strand
AGACGGGAGAGAGGGAGACCGGGCAAGAGTACTTGCCTTGGCAGTTGCTTTGCAACTGCTGGAGCCTGAACAAGGGAAGCAGGAGACCGGAGACCGGAGACCGGAGGCTGGAAACCGGGAGGCCGGAAACCGGAGACCGGAGGAAAGATTGACAGTACACCCCATTTCTCTCTTTCCACGGCATGGAGACACCCCCAAAGTGTTACCTATGTCCTGACCCCTCCCCCTGTTTTTCCTAACCAACTTTCCTGTCTTCCTGTTTTCTGTCTCCGGTCTCCGATCTTCTGTTTCCCTCTCGTCCATTCTTGACACAGTTATGCTGTGAAGGGATAATAAATGAGAAAAACCGGTTTTAAATAAAAAAGTATGGAGATATGTATGCAGATTTTCCCCTGGAAGAAATCCCCAATAATTCTATTCACCTCAATTGTGTTTTTCTTATTGGTTTCCTGCGAATATGATGAAAGTCTGATTGATACAGCGGCAAATAAAATCGAATCAATAATATATCAGGAACTTGAGGGAATCCCTGCCCCTGAAGTTATGTTTTTCGATGCTTACGGAAATGAGGTGCAGGTTAATACAACAGCTGATATGGCAGGAGCATATGTACGGCTGATCCGCGGCCCCGGGATAGAAGAATACTGGGATATGCAGTACAAACTGCGTCACCTGAAACCCGGCAGCCGCTCCTGGGGTAGTTGGGGCGAGTGGGAAGTATATAAAGATACTGATCGACCGCAAATTGGATCCAGCGGTGAGTATGAATTGCAAGTCAGATATGCAGATCCTTTCAGCGACCCTGAAAATCCCCCGCTGTTAAGCCTGGCAGATTCTGATCTTGAATCTTTGCGTTTCATCATTGTGGAGCGGTTGAATAAGCCGGGAGTGTATATAAACGATGGGGATGTAGTGAGTGATGATGTACGTGCCTCCCTGCCCAATAAAATATACCTTACAATAGACGGTATGGTTCTTACCCCGCAAATCTGGATAAACAAGGAATCTACCGGTACTATCTTCAAGTCAATGGATTTTATATTACTTGAAGTGATGGAGGGCTATGAAAACACCTATCAGGCCCGAATACTGTATCTTTCACCAAAGGAAGAAGTAGTTTCAGAATCCAGTATACTCAAATTCACCATCGATAAGCGTCGGCCCGGGAAAATAGATATTTTGGATGCCGGTTTTTCTGATGAAGAGGGATTTCTCATTCCTCCCGGGACAAGAACAAAGAAAGATGTCTCTTTCACCATAAGTTTTACTGAGGAAGGGGAAGATCCTACAGTTCAACTCAATTATAACGGTGAGTGGGAAGATATGGAAAGGGTGGATGAAAACACCGCATTTATTAATTTTTCAATTTCTGATGGACAGGAACTTGATGTAACACAATTTATTCTTCGTTTTAAGGATGCTGCCGGGAATGTAACTTTACCCGGGGATGAAATTGCCTACGATCAAGGTGTGTATATTGATAAAACCATTCCCCCGTCCCCCGAATGGGATTTAAGAAGTGACGAAAAGAGTGTAACCGGGATTATCAACGCACCGGCAAAACTTACAGCCAGAGTTTCAAAAGGGGAGCAGTTCGGCAGTTATGAGTTTAGTTATGATGGTAATGGTGATGGTGTGTATACTGAATGGAAAAAGCTTTCTATTGGGATTTCCCAGGAGTTTGCCGGAGTAGAAGATGAAGTAATTGAGTACTCATTGAGGATCCGGTTTTCAGATATGGCGGGGAATACCAGTGCAGTTTTGGAAAAATCCTTTACTATCGACAGGGAAATTCCGGACGCTCCTGTTTGGAAATTAAGAGACAGCGTCAGTAGAGAAATTTCTGCCGGTCATATTCTTATAGAATCAGCATTTCTCCAGGTAATCGTACCGGAAGGGGAACCTGAGGGGGTTTCTCAGTACAGAGTTCGTATCAGTGATATTGAGTCATATTCAGCATGGGTGCAGATTGATGAGGATGATACTGTTGAATTTCCTGGTGAGGAGAATAAATCGGTATTCTACACACTCCAAATACGCTTTCTGGATGCGGCAGGTAATGCCAGTACCGTATTAACCAGGGATTTTTCAATTGATAGAAAAGTTCCTGATGCCCCGTCATGGGCATTGATAACAGGAATCAGTGAAACGGAAGTGACTGAGAATATGTATATAAACACACCGGCTGAACTTTATGCGACAAAACCTGCAGGTGAGAAAGTTGGTGCTTTTGAGTACCGTTTTAAGAGAGTGAGAGTAGAAGAAGAAGATTTTTCTGAATGGGCATTGCTTACAGCAGCTGATGTTAAATTGTTTGATACCGAGGAACAAACTGAATCAACCTATACTGCTGAAATACGTTTCAGGGATGAGGTTGGAAATGTTTCTGGGTCGTCGACAAGGACTTTCACCATTGATAAAAGACCACCAGAGTCGCCTTTTTGGAATTTGATACGATATACCTACGGTGTACAGGTATCCTCGAAAGAAGATATAGTTGACGGACCCGTAAGACTGTTTGCGACAGTCCCTCCGGGGGAGATAGGCAATGGTGTTTTTGAATATCATCTACAGATTAGGGAAGATCCCTTTTTCCCCTGGGAGCAGCTTCCTCTTGGATATTATACCAGTTTTGAGGGAGCCTACCGGGATAGTGTGCAGTACCGGGTCCAGATCCGTTATCGTGATGAGGCTGGAAACACAAGTCCTTTGAAGATAAAAACTTTTATCGTTGACCGGAATATTCCGGCTTCTCCTGTATGGAAACTGGAAGATGCAAACGGCGAAATAATATTTGAGGACAGGGAACTGAATTTACCTGCCGTTCTTACCAGTCAGGATCCGGTTGGTGAGTATGGCGGGAACTATGAATATAGCTATGCAATAAATGACACAGGGGATTTTTCAGACTGGATCAGGCTGCCTCTTGGGTCTGAAAGACGATTTGAAGGTGTTGAGGATGAAAATACAAAATATACAATTCGAATACGGTATGTAGATCTTTCAAATAACAGCAGTCCTGAATCAGAGCGTTCCTTTTATATTGATAATGAGCGGCCTGCGGCACCGGTACTGGATCTTGTGGACTCTTCGGGAGTTCAAATAACAAACGGCCAGCTTCTTTTCGGGAAAGCGGTTCTGACAGCAAAAGACCCTTCGTATGAAGATGGCGGCACCTTTCAATACAGCTATGATGATAACCGGGACGGGATTTTTACAGACTGGGTTTCGATGGATGTTGGTGAATATATCGCATTTCTGGGAAAGTCGGAAAACAAGATCTGGATACTGCTAAAACTCCGTTATATTGACTCAACCGGGAATGTTGGTGCTGAAAGTTCTATTGAATTTAAGATTGATAGAACCCAATCGCAACCACAAACTGAAGTTGATACTCCTCTGTAATCAAAAACTGATTTCGTGGTGCGTATTACTTCCTGGTTTGTTTCTCTATAAAACCACCAAACTCAAGGTATTTAGCGTATAACTTATCATATACTGCAGCAGCTTCAGGATTTGGGGTGTAAGTTTTCTCAAAACCGCTTCCCATAGCTTTCTGGGCTGCTTCAACAGAGGGGTAGATACCTGCTGCCGTTGCTGCAAATATCGCAGCACCCAGGGCTACGGTCTGTAGTTCGGAAGCAACTTTAATGGGTTTGTTCATAACATCACACACAGTCTGCATCACGTAGGGTGATTTTATTGCAACTCCTCCTACGGCAATAACATCCCTGATTTTAACTCCATTATCCTCAAACCGTTCTGTAATTCTGCGTGCACCAAAAGCGGCGGCATCTACCAAAGACCTGTATACACGGGGAGCATCGCTTCCGAGGGTCAGTCCCATTACAGCCCCTTTTAATGTCTGATCGGCATCGGGAGTTCTCCTTCCATTCAACCAATCAAGCGCCAGGACACCACTCTCTTCCGGAGAAAGTTTTGCGGCTTCTTCATCTAGATCCTTTAGGATCGGGGAGGTTAGGGATGTAAGCAGGTCCTTATCCTCAATGTTGCGGAGAGGCCAGATGAGCAGTTGTTTAAACCAGGCAAAAAGGTCACCGAATGCCGACTGGCCTGCCTCAAGACCAATCATTCCCGGCACTATGGAACCATTTACCTGACCGCAAATTCCCTGGACAAGCGTATCCTTAAATTCATCCGGCGGTGATACAATCATATCACAGGTTGATGTGCCCATAACTTTTAACAGGGATCCGGGGGATATTTGTCCGCCGACCGCGCCCATGTGTGCATCGAAGGCGCCTGCTGTAACAATAACCGTTGTCGGCAGCCCGAGACGACTGCCCCATTCTTCAGTGAGAGTACCGACAGAGATGTCTGAAGTTGTGGTATCGGTATATAATCTCTCCCGTAATCCGGACAGCAAGGGATCAATTCCGGTCAAAAAATTTTCTGACGGCAGCCCCCCGAAATCTTCGTGCCACATAGCCTTATGTCCGGCAGCACAGCGGCTTCTTACTACATTTTCAGGTTTTGTGCAGCCTGTGAGCAGGGCAGGCATCCAGTCACAGTGCTCTACCCAGGAATAAGCAGCTTTCCGGACTGCCTTATTCTCCCGGAGGATGTGAAGGACCTTCGCCCAGAACCATTCTGAAGAGTAGACCCCTCCCTCAAATTTTGTGTAATCAATACCGCCCCAAGTACGGGAAAATTCATTTATACCATCAGCCTCCAGAACGGCAGTATGGTCTTTCCAGAGGACAAACATGGCATTGGGATTTTCTTCATATCCAGCCAAAAGTGCTAAAGGTGTTCCCTCCCGATTCACAGGAACCGGTGTTGAGCCCGTTGTATCCACAGAGATTCCAACCACATTTTCTGCCACTCCGTCCGGACACTTCTTCAATGCTTCCCGGATGCATACTTTCAGTCCCTCCAGGTAATCCAGCGGATGCTGACGAAACTGGTTTTTTACCGGATCGCAATATTTTCCCTCCTTCCAGCGGGGATAATAGAATACATGGGTTCCTATCTCTTCGCCAGTCTGGGTATCCACAATCAGAGCCCGTACTGAATCTGTGCCGTAATCAATTCCTATCGTATAAGTCATAGCTTAGTTATTATGTTAAAGTCATAAAGTTGGAGGTTTATGCTGGCCGTAGCAGGCGTTTTTGCCGTGTTTTCTGAGGTAGTGCTTATCAAGCAGGTACTGATCAACGGAGCGTCGGTTCCCCAGCACTTCAGTGCGGAATGCCATCTTGGCCACCTCTTCAATGACCACCGCATGATGAACTGCTTCGCGGCCATCTTTCCCCCAGGTAAAGGGTGCATGACCATGAACCAGAACGCCGGGTATACTCCCATAGTCAAGGTCCCTGAAGGTTTCCACGATGACTTTGCCGGTGTTCACTTCATAGTCATCTTCAATCTCTTCCTTTGTGAGGGCTCTTGTACAGGGGATCTCTCCATAAAAATAGTCTGCGTGGGTCGTACCATAGGGCGGCAAACTTCTGCCGGACTGTGACCAGGAAGTGGCCCATTCGGAATGGGTATGGACCACTCCACCAATGTTCTTAAAATTGCGGTAGAGGACCACATGGGTAGCAGCGTCGGATGATGGATTCAAATCTCCCTCAAGCTGTTTTCCATCAGCATCGAGCACCACCATGTGCCTGGCCTTCATCTCATTATAGGGTATTCCGGATGGCTTGATAACAATGTGGCCCGTTTCCCGATCTCTTTCACTGGCATTACCCCAGGTGAAAATGACCAGTTTATGCCTGAGCAGATCAAGGTTGGCCTCAAGTACCTTCTCCTTCAATGATTCATGCATGGTTGTTTTTTTTGAATGGGGTCTTTACAATCCTTTCGCCAGATGATAGTAGAGGTCATTCCAGCGCAACTCTTTCTTAATGGAAGAGATGGTGGTGTCGTTGTCGATTAGTAAAAATTCGATCCCTGCGATCTCTGAGAAGTCTTCCAGGTGTTCTTTGGTTATTGCCATACTGAACCCGGTATGATGTGCTCCACCTGCCAGGATCCAGGCACCAGCTGCCACCTCCAGGTTTGGATAGGGCTGCCATACCACCCTGGCTACAGGCAAATTAGGCAACGGTGCATCAGCGGGAATCACATCGCAAGGGTTTACAAGAAGGCGGAACCTGTTGCCCATGTCCATCAGGGAGGCATTCACACCTGGACCCGATGCCACATCAAATACAAGCCTGGCCGGATCAGCTTTTCCGCCTATGCCAAGGGGGTGCACCTCCAGGTTGCACCCATCACCAATGGATGGACAAACCTCAAGCATATGAGCACCAAGTACCTTCATTCCATCCGGATGAAGGTGATAGGTATAATCTTCCATGAACGAAGTGCCACCTTCCTTCCCAATAGCCATCACCTTCATGGCCCTTACAAGAGCAGCTGTTTTCCAGTCTCCTTCAGCGCCAAAACCATATCCAATAGCCATGAGCCGTTGTACAGAAATTCCAAGCAACTGATTCAACCCATGCAAATCCTCAAAGGTTGTGGTAAATCCACTGAAACCACCTTCAAGGAGAAATTGCCTGACGCCAAGTTCAATCCTAGCAGCATCACGCAAACCAGTATGATTTTTACCCTGTTCTCTAATTTTTGAACCAAAAATATATTTGCTTTCATACTCATCAATCAAATTATCAATGTCAGGTTCATTTATCGCTTTCACATATTCAACCAAATCACCGACACCAAAACCATTTACGGAATATCCGAACCGCATTTGTGCTTCAACTTTATCACCTTCAGTTACCGCAACCTGGCGCATATTGTCGCCGAAACGAGCAATTTTAGCATTCTTTGAATCATGCCATGCACATGCAGTCCGTGCCCAAACCGCCAGTTTTTCATGAATTTTTTGATCCTTCCAGTGACCAACCACTACTTTTCGATTCTTCTTCATACGAGTACATATAAATCCGAACTCACGGCCACCGTGTGCGGATTGATTCAGATTCATAAAATCCATATCAATTTCTGACCAGGGAATATCACGATTGAATTGTGTGTGTAAATGAACAAAGGGTTTATTCAATACTTTCAGACCGG
>JAGLNY010000028.1 GCA_023139255.1 Spirochaetales bacterium | reverse complement strand
ATGCAGTAAGAATAAAAAGAAAAAACAATCCTAATAGTATTTGACCCACACCTAACATTCTATTTTTCACCAGTGTTACTCTCTTTTATCATGTGTGTTTTCTGTAGAAGTCCGGAGATTCATCCGTCTCTTTTTTAAATGTCCGGGAAAAATGTTCAACATTATTATACCCGATTAATTGACTTATCTCTTTTATTTTCAGGTCTGTTGATTCCAGATATTCTTTTGCTCTTTCAACCCTCTTCTGAGTAATAAAGGATTTTAAAGTAATGCCTTTTTCTTTGGAAAACAGGAAACTCAAATATGTTTTACCCATACCAAAACTATCAGCCAGCTCTTGTAAAGATAACTCTCCTTCAAGATTCAGGTTGATATAGTTCTCGATTATACTAATCGGATCCCTCGCATACGCTCCATGGTAGAAACGTTCTATTTCTTCGATATTCTTAATAATCCAGTGCTTTAAATCGTTCATCTTACTCATGCCGTATATGGTACATCTCAGCTTATTGATATCATTACAGAAATCAGCCGGCAATAGATCGATATCGTATAGATGGTTAAGGGTGTATAGATAAAGATCCAGGATTATGTCACATACCTTGTCTTTTGGTACCCGGAATTCCAGAAATTTTTCAAACAGCACTTTAAAAGAGGCTGATACGGAATGAAAATCGAAGTGAGAGATGAAATCAAACAACTTACTCTTACTTTTATTCAGGTCAAAGATCACGTCACAATTTTCAACAGATATACTGCTGTAGAAATTTATGAATCCTTCCCTCTTATAGTAATTCAAATCACAGGCTCTGTGTGCCTGTACAAGTAAATCATGGACATGGCCTATGGAACCGGTTTGACTCACGCCAACCTCAAAATCATTGCCTATATCCCTACCAGAAAAATTTGTTAGAAGAGAGAGCATTTGTTTTTTGGTTTCACAAATATTGTTTTCATCAGGACTCTGATGGTAAATGAGAATGATAAATGCCTCCTTTTCCATGATTGTGGAGCAGAAGTCTTTTATTGTACGGGATATTTCACTTTCAATTTTATTACTGATAACTTCAATGGATGATAAATTTGTAGTATTGACCTCAAACACCGTGATTAACCCTGATCGGGTTCTCATCTGATCTTCTGTTAATTGCTTTCTTTGATTGACTTCGTTAACCAGCCATTTCTCCTTAGGTATTTCAGCTTCATCGTGAACAATACTTTCCTTTAATCTGCTTAAGAGATTCTCTATACGGGACGTATCTATATCCGATTTAAGTATATAGTCAAAAACACCAAACTTAAAAGCCGACCGGACGAGAGAAAAATCTGAATAGGCACTAAGGACGACAAATTTTATTTTCTTTGTTTTTTTACACACCTTGTCTATTAACTCATTCCCGTTAAGAAAAGGCATCTTTATATCCGTAAATACAACATCTACATCCTGGCTATCCAAAAAAGCCAGGGCATCGTTCCCGTTTGTTGCTTCCCCACAGACAACCATACCGTACTTTGACCAGGGCACTTTCTGCCGAACCACACGTCTGGCCAAAGGTTCATCATCTACAATAAGCACTTTGATTTTATCCATCGCATATACTCTAAACCATGTCAGTCCGACATTCAAGAATTATCATATCCAATGACAGGAGGCGCGATGAGCAAATTTACCCACCGCACCTACATAGAACTACTTCAATTCAACTTTTTTGGAGTCGAATGTTTTGTAGCTTTCATTGTACAGATCAACAAATCTGTCATAATCAAATTCCTTAAGACCATCAATAAAATCAGCCCAGTTATCTTCAATAGATATCTGACCAAGAATCATTTTTGTGATATTTTCTTCACCATATGTTTTAATCGGGTCGTCAAGCTGCTTAAACTCATCCAATTGGTCTTCACTGAATGGGGTACCGGGATTAGGACCACGAAATACTCCATTCGCCACGTAATCTTTATATGCATTCTCGTAGTAGTTTGTTCCCTCCGGATTGTTTGGCTTGGAAAAAGCTCTCCATGTTGTAGTAAATGAATAAAATCCATACATATTGAAAGGCAACTGATCCTGACGTTCTTTGTACTCCTCAACAGACAGAAGCTGATCATGATATTCAACTGGAATAGTATTTATATTTTGACCGTTTAATGAAAGCCACTGTTCATCACCAATCATTATATAGTCTGTTCCTTCTACGCCATACTGCGATCTGAGCATGCCTTCCTCTGAGTAGAGCCAATCGATAAACTGCATAATCTCTGTATCCGCTTTTGTCTTTGCATTGACTATTACACCCTGACCAGTCAAAAGATTGGGTAACGTTGGCGAACTAAACTTTGTTCCTTTGTACTTTGGGGGAATTACTTGTGACCAGATCATCTCCTCAGAAGCCCTATTATTCATGGTATGAGTAATATACGCCATATTATCCATAAAAGCTGTCAAACCGCCATTGTATAACAGCTGATCTCTCTCTTTTGTCTGCATAGTAAGAAAGTCAGGATGCAGGATACCTTCAGCATACATTTTTGCCATAAGTTCCACAAAATCCCGCATTCCAGGACG
>JAGLNY010000279.1 GCA_023139255.1 Spirochaetales bacterium | reverse complement strand
GCGTATTTAGGAAGTTTTATTCTTTTTACCTGGATTTTCGGCGGATTATCCTATGGGTTTGGATTTTTCAACGGTGAGATTTGGTTCAACCTTTTCAGTGGCGGACTTATCCTTGGTGCTTTTTTTATGGCAACAGATATGGTGACTTCCCCTATTACTGGTAAGGGTATGATTATGTTTGGAATCGGAGTAGGATTTCTTACATTCCTGTTACGTTTTTTTGGATCACTACCAGAGGGAGTTTCCCTTGCAATTATACTAATGAATATTTTTGTTCCGCTAATAGATCGTTACCTAAAACCCGCGATATTTGGAAAAAAAAGAAAAAAGGTACTGAATAGTGAAAGATATGTTAAGAATTAGTGGAAAACTGGCATTAATTTGTACTGTAGCAGCAACAGCATTGGCTTGTATAAACTTGCTGACAGCACCAAAAATCGAAAAATACAATAAGGAATTGCTGATAAAAGCATTGTCAGCAGTATCAAAAACCTACGTAATTTCTGAAACCAACACACTGGTAAACGAAACAGACACAGCATTTGATAAAATTAATTCATTTTACACGTTGTCAGATAATGAAATTTTAACTGGATATATTCTTTCCATTACTGCAGTTGGATATGGTGGACCAATGGATATGATTGTAGGATATGAGAAAAATGGTGCGCTTATTCAAGCTAAGCTTTTGAAAAATACTGAAACTCCAGGATTGGGCAAGGAAGCTGAAAAGACTGAATATATGGAATTATTCCTCTCTAAAGGGGCATCAGACCCTATTCCTTTACGTAAAAATCAACTGACAACTGAACAAGCGGATGCGATTAGCGGAGCAACAATAACATTTTCCGGAGTAGCAAAAGCTCTTTTTTCAGGATCGGAATTTGTTAAAACCAAACTGGCTGAATCAAAACAGTAAATGGAGAATTTAATGTTAAAAGAGTTTACTAAAGGCATTTTTAAAAAAAATCCCATTTTTATTATTGTCCTTGGTTTATGTCCTGCTTTAGGAGTTTCTTCAAAATTTATTAATGCAATAGGTATGGGGGCAGGAGTTGTTTTTGTACTGCTTGGCTCAAATATATTTGTTTCATTATTAAAAAATTTTATACCTGAGAAAGTACGAATACCAGCTTATATCGTGATAATTGCTTCATTTGTTACTATTGTGGAAATGGTGATGCATGCGTATTTACCATCCCTTTTTGAGAGTCTGGGAGTGTTTGTACCTTTAATTGTAGTGAACTGTCTTATTCTGGGACGTGCAGAGGCATTTGCTAACAGGAATAGTGTTCGTGCATCAATTCTCGATGCTTTAGGTATGGGAATAGGCTTCACGCTAAGCTTAATGCTTATTGCTCTGTTCAGGGAGGTTCTTGGTGCCGGTACAATTACCATAATCTCAATAGGCAGTTTTGATGGAATTATTAAGATTCCCGGTATTTATAATGCTCCTGCCAGGGTTTTTGGTCTTTCAGCCGGGGCACTATTGGTTATGGGATATTTAAAAGCATTTTTTAATTGGTATTCTTCAAGGAGAAAGGTGTCTTAACATGTCGTATCTTGCAATCTTAATTTCATTTGTATTTATAAACAATTTCATACTTACCCAGTTTTTAGGACTATGTCCTTTTATTGGAGTCTCGAAAAATACGGAATCAGCAATTGGAATGGGTTTTGCAGTAACTTTTGTTATGGCAATCGCTTCAATTGTGACATGGCTTCTCTCTCATTATATTTTAATTCCATTTAATATTGAGTATTTGCAGACAATAACATTTATTTTGGTTATTGCATCTCTTGTACAATTTGTTGAGATGGTTATTCAAAAAATATCACCACAATTATATAAAGCACTTGGTATTTTTCTTCCACTGATTACAACAAACTGTGCTGTTTTGGGTATAGCCTTAATAAATATTACCAATAATTATAATGCCCTTGAAAGTTTTGTTGCCGGGATATCTGCCGGTATAGGATTTTTACTTGCTATTTTACTTATGTCGAATATACGGGAAAAGCTTGATCTGATACGTGTCCCAAAGCCTTTACAAGGTGTACCAGTTGCATTTATTTCCGGTGGTTTAATGGCTCTTGCATTTATGGCCTTTGACAGAGCTTTATTAACAAATCTTCTAGGATAGGAATTATGATCATAAATATTATTTCAGCATTTCTTTCTGTGGCAATCCTTGGAGGACTTCTGGGGATAGGTCTTGCTTTCGCTTCTAAAAAACTCGCTGTAAATAAAGATGTCCGTGTTGCCAATGTTGAGGAATCTCTTCCAGGTATTAACTGCGGAGCATGCGGGTATGCCGGTTGTTCCGCATATGCTGAAGCTATTGTAATTGAGAAAGCCGAAATAGGACTATGCCCACCTGGAGGAAAGGAAAGTGCAGAAAAAATATCTAAAATAATGGGTATGGAAATTGAGTTCAATGAAAACAGGCTTGTTGCAAAAGTACATTGTAATGGCAACAGAGAACATTCTGCATATGATTTTGCTTACAGGGGATTAGAAGATTGTAATTCTGCAGTACTTTTATTTAAGGGAGATAAGAGTTGTAAATATGGTTGTTTAGGACTTGGAAGCTGTATAAAAGTTTGCCCAGTAGATGCAATCTCAAAAACTGCTGACGGAAGAGTGGAAGTTAATAAAGAAGTTTGTATCAGCTGCAGAAAATGTGTTGAGATTTGCCCTACTGGTGTAATGCAGATGATTCCTTATCATGCAGATTATTACGTAGCATGCAATTCAAAAGATAAAGGTGCTGTAGTAAGGAAAGTATGCAAAGTAGGGTGCATAGGTTGTAAAATCTGTGAGAAAAAATATCCCGAGGCTGGATTTGATGTCAACAATTTTCTTTCTGTGGTCAATTACAACAGCAAAGGAATTGACAGGCAGGGTGCTGCAAAGGCCTGTCCAACAAATTCAATATGTAAAATTTAGGTAATATTGTTTATATCTTTTAAAGATACGTGTAACATAGAGTAAATATGAGTAAAAAAAAGATTATTCTGGGATTGTACAGTCAAAAACCTCTGGGAACACAAGTAGAAGACTTGGAATATAGTTTATTTCACTGTTATAAACCTCTTCTCACCTACTTATATACACATAGTGATATAAAATTTGTTCTTTATATTTCTGTTATTGTTCTGGAATGGTTTGAGAGCGACTATCCGGAAATTAACATGTTAATTAATGATATGGTAAAAAGGAAGCAGCTTGAATTGTTGACAGGTGGGTATTATGATCCCATTTTAACTATTCTCCCATTGAAGGACAGAGCCCTTCAGGTCGAAATGACGACGACTTTTTTACGTAAACGGTTTGGGCGAAGACCTAAAAGCATTTGGGTTACAGACCAAATTTGGAGCCCGGCTCTTGTTAGTACTTTTACCAGCTGTGGAATAAATAATATATTAATTAACACATCAAATGAAATACAGAATAATGATTTTACCAAACCATTTTCCATGCAGGAAATGGGGAAAACAATAAATATTTTTCCCATTCATAAAGACTATTCCGATGCTGTTTTCTCTAATAATTTTACGTCAATTACCGCAGGATATTCAGATCCCCAGAAAAATGATACACCTATAACCATAATGTTGGATGCAAACAAACTGGTTTCAGAATTCATCCTTAAAGAGGGTAAAGAGCTTATTGGACTCCTTGAAGGTTTGTTCAATAGTGTAAAAAAGAACAATTTTGTAACTACTTTCCCCAGATCCGAGTCTGAGAGTGTATCAAATTTTGAGAAAAAGTATTTGCCTGCTGGTTGCTATAGTTTATGTAGTATGCCTGGGAATATCACAGAATACAACGAAATGTTTCTTAGGTACCCTGAATTGAATTTCTTATATGGTAAGCTTAACCATTCACAAAAATTATCAAACACCATTAAAAAGGAGAAAAGTTTAAAGAAACTTTCCAGCCTTGAAATACTTAAGGGCGAAAGTTTTGGGGCCTTTACATTCACAGATTGGGGTGGGCTGTACTATAATTATCTCAGAAAGGAAAATTATTCGCATCTTATAGAGGCAGAAAGATCATCAAGGGAAAAGGGATTTTTTACTTCATCAATTATGCCGTTTGATTTCGATTTTGATGGTTTGGATGAATATATATTTCGCGGGAAAAACATTACAGCTATAGTTGATTCAAAAGGCGGTTGCCTTGCTGAACTTGATTATCTGGTTACTTCATGGAATTACCTTGATACTTTTGTTGGGCATTCAGATGAATCAACCGAAACAGCTCAAATAGTAGGGATGCATGATAACAAACAAAACTCATTTTCAGATGTCTTTCTTCATCCGCAATTTGATATAAAGAATTATAAAAAATATAAAGAGAAAAGAGTGTTCTCAATTGAATCAAATATTTATACACTTAAGAAACTTGATAAAAATAACCGTGAAATAGAATTTTCACTAAACGTTAATTTACCATTTAAAATCAATAGTAACGTCTCTCTGACAAAAACTTATGTATTTAAAGCTAACTCACTTGAAGTTAATTATAAAATAAAAAATATTTCTTCCAGAAGAATAGAGACAAAATTCGGTGCTGAACAGAATTTATCATTTGCTTATGATGGAGATGATTTTCTTGAGATGTATGCTGAAGATTCGCAACACGAAAGAAAGATTGTTGACGGTAAGATTACGATGTTCAATGTAAAGAAGATCGTAATAAAAGATAAATTTAAAAAAACTCTTTTAACATTAACTTCTGACAAACGGTATACATTATTTAAGAATACGTATAATACTCAAATAACTACTTTGTTTGGAGAAGTAGAAATATATCAATATTCAATCCTGCTTCCTATATGGGACCTGGATCTTAAGCCGGATGAAGAATGGAAATGCTCATACGAAATCAGGATTGAGAAAATAAAGTAGATTGAGGTAATTTCACAAATCGAAAACTTTACTTAAGGAATGACTATGATTACAGATTACATACCAATTCTGGAAAAACTTATAAAAGAAGTTCAAGATGCCTGGAGGCGTCTTTGACCCCGATATACTAGAAAATAAAATTAGCGAACTTGAACAAAAAACACTATCCTCCAACTTCTGGGATAATCGTGAAAATGCAGAAAAAACTTATTCAGAAATCTCTGCTCTTAAAGAAAAAATTAATCCCTGGAAAAAATTATTAACTGAGACTCAGGAAATTTTTGATTTTTACGAGCTTTACAAGGAAGAACCTGACTTAAGTGAACTTGAGAATGATATTATAACTCAAATTACCAATGCAAAAAAAGAATTTGATGATTTATACACAAAATCTTTATTATCGGATATTTATGATAGTAATGATGCATTTATCACAATTCATTCGGGAGCTGGCGGAACCGAGGCTTGTGATTGGGTGAACATGTTATTACGTATGTATATGAGATGGATTGAAGGCAAAGGGTATAAAACACAAATTCTTGATTTGTTGGAAGCTGAAGGCGGTGTTAAATCTGTTACTTTGGAAGTATCCGGAAAAAATGCCTATGGATATCTAAAAAGTGAGTCTGGTGTTCATCGATTAGTTCGGATTTCCCCATTTGACTCAAATAAAAGACGTCACACTACTTTTGCTTCAGTATATGTTTCCCCTGTCATTGAGGAAGTAATTGATATTGATATACGCCCTGAAGATATAAGAGTTGACACTTACAGAGC
>JAGLNY010000278.1 GCA_023139255.1 Spirochaetales bacterium | reverse complement strand
CCTCAGGGGCAGGAGGACAGCATGTTAATAAGACAGATTCGGCTGTTCGCATTACACATTTAGAGAGCAATATTGTTGTTCAGTGCCAAAATGAGAGAAGCCAGCATAAAAATAAAGCAATGGCAATGAAGGTGCTTTCATCAAGACTTTTCGAATATTACAAACAGATAAACGAAGCCGAGCAGTCAAAACATAGCATGGAAAAAAAAGATATTTCCTGGGGGAATCAGATTCGTTCCTATGTTTTCCAACCTTATACTATGATAAAAGATCATAGAACTTCTGTTCAGTCAGGAAATATTCAAGCTGTAATGGATGGTGATGTTGATATTTTTATTGAAGCGTATCTAAAATGGAAAATGAAGTAAATCGATGTTCTTCAAAATTTAAAATCTCTATAATCTTTTTTCTTGTAACAATTATGGTAATATTTACATTTTTTCAAGCTCAAGGTGTAGATATTGTGAAGGTTCCGAAAGAATTATTTATTCAAAAACATGGGATTTGGAGTGTAGGTCTAACAGATATAAAGTTAAATATTGAAAATCCTCAATCTGATGATTATCTGGTACTTGATTATATAAACTCAATTTTTCAAAAACATTTAGAAATTTTTAATTTTCATATAGTTAGTGAACCTGAGAGAAATTTCATGCTACAGTATTATGAGAATCTTGAAAATGAGCAATATGACACTGAAAATTTCAGCAAAATAAATAGTGAAAGTCTAAAATTTTTACTTAATCAAGCTGGACAGAATGCCTCTGCAAACGTCCTTAAAGGTAATGATTTGGAAGAATATATAATTATTCCAGAACGACTTCCTCTTTTGATTGAGTTCAAGAATAATGATAATCTTATACCTCGTCTGAGCATTGAGGACGCTGTCAGGGCCTCAGTTGTCCTAAAAGATTTATCCTATAACAGCATTATAAGTAGTGAAATTGAAAAAATTGGCAAAGTGTACATTTTTCGAATGTATGAGTTTTCCTTAATACATACAAAGCCGATTGTTTTATTGCAATATTCATTTTCAATGAATAATTTATATACTGTTTCTGAAAAAGTAATTGATATTTTTTCAACAAGTATCGGCGGTTATTCACGAGCCTCACTTACAGTCAAAACAGAGGCACCGGGTATCATGCTTACTATTGGTGAAAATAGTTATTCTAAAGCTGATCCCGGTTTACAAGCACTACCGCCTGGAATTTATGAAGTAACAATTTATAAAACAGATAACAATTATCAGGAAGTAATTACATGTGAACTCATCCCAGGTCAAATTACTGTTCTTGAACCTGATGTCCCTGATAGCGAAAATACATTATTATCAGTCAGTTTGTTTCCTTCCAATTCTGTTATAACAACAGAATATCAGGAAATATTAATAACACCTGCAAAAATACGGGAGATATTGGGAGAGCAGTTCTCTCTGTTTGTGGAAGCTGATGGGTATATTTCACAAAATATTTTAGTAAATACTCATGAAGAAAATAATAATTTTTCGTATCATTTACGTCCTGAATGGATGAGGTTTGATTCTGAGATAAATTATGGTCAATTAAGATTTTACAAATCTCTTTCTGAAACTATTCTTAGTTTACCTGCTTCAGTTTTATTATTTGGTTTAGTTTCCGGGTATGATTTTCCTTTTGCTGAAGCGGTTTTGGGCTGTTCATTAGCCATAAATTTTTCTTTACTACTTGATACGATTATTAGTTTAGTAGATTATTATACCAGAACAAAAATTCTATAAATAGAGTATTATAAATCAGGATATTGTATGAAAAAAAGATTTGGTGAGAGACTAGCCTATTTGTTTAAATCAAAAAAACAGTTTGATGAAAGTTTTTTTGAAAATCTTGAAGATCTACTCATCGAAGGAGACCTTGGTGCAGTTGAAGCATTTGGGATTTCAGAAAAACTTCAAGAGCTGTGCAGGAAACAGCGTGTTTCAAATGTTGAGGCTTTAAATACTTTAAAAGAAGAATTATCACAATATATTAACTCATACTTGCCCGTCTTACAGAAAGACAAACTGAGCATGATTTTAGTTTTAGGAGTAAACGGTGTTGGGAAAACTACAACAATAGCTAAGTTAGCAAATAAATACTTATCCCAGGGATATAGCGTAGTAATGAGTGCTGCAGATACTTTTAGAGCTGCGGCCGCGGATCAGTTGCAGTTGCATGCTGACCGTGTTGGATGTCGTATTGTACGACAAAATCCGGGGTCCGATCCCGGAGCAGTTATTTATGATACAATTTCCAGTGCATCTGCTAAAAAAGACCAGATTATTCTTGCTGATACTGCAGGCAGGATGCATACTAAAGATAATCTTCTTAAAGAACTGCAAAAAATTGACAAGATAATCAGAAAGAGAATTTCTGAAGAGAATTATATTAAAATTCTTGTTATAGACAGTACAACCGGACAGAATGGAATTCGTCAGGCAGAGATGTTTCATAATGCCATTGGTATTACCACACTGGCTCTTACTAAATATGATTCTGCATCAAAAGGGGGTAGTATTATACAAATTGGTAAGAAATTTAAAATTCCTATCAGTTTCATAGGAACAGGGGAGAGGTATAATGATCTTTCAATTTTTAATAAAGAGGAATTTCTCAATACTTTACTTGGGATAGAGCAAGATGCATAAGAAAAAGCGTTTATATAGTATCATATTGATAACGATATTTTTATTAATATCTTCAGGCCAGCTTTTCTGTACTGTAAATACATATTATGCATCAAATTGTATCGGCATGAAGTTACATGAAATACCTGAATCAAATTATAATGACTATGAGTGGTTTGTTAAATCTTATTCTGAAAATAATGTTCTACATGAGACTTTGTTTCATATAGGTATAGAAATTTGGTCTGAAATGCATATTTTCCTGGATCAAGGTAAAGAAGTTGTCAGATTTTTTTCTGATGGATCAAGACACGAAAGTGTTTATTTTGACAACCTGCTTATCGAGGAGAAAATAATCCTTTCCGATAATCAGGTAAGTCATATTGTCTATCAATATTTTGATGGTGAACTTTTAAGAAAAAGTGTTTTTACCGGGGAAGTACTTTCTAAATTGACAAATTATGTTCGAAAGTCTGATGGCAGTCTCCATCTTAGACAAACAAATTATTTTTTTAACAATTTAATAGAAATTCTAATCATAGGAAGCAGCCCAAATATTTCAAAAACTGCATTAGGAAGAAAAGGTGATTTTTCAGTGATAAAATCATATCCAAATGGTATGCATATCACTGAGAAATGGGTTTCTGGATTGAAAGTAACTCTAGATCAGGAAATTCAGACAACACAATCAGGAGAACTTGTAGTTACTGAGAAAAATCCGGATGGTACAATAGTAATAAGCTCATATACTGATGATGGCAGCTTGAGCCGTCAAGTAATTGAAACAGATGAAGCTATAGAAACAGTTTTCTTTTATTATGATAAGGAAAATTATTTAATTACAAAAACTGTTATCTCTCAGGATAATAAAATTATTTATGAATATATTAATGATGAAGATGGTAATCCGGAAATTGAGCTCATGTTTGAAAATGGATTAATAAAGACAAAAACTATTTTTAATAAAACAGGGAATAGAGAGGAAATCTATAAAGAAGGCTCTTTATACTTAATAATTACTTACGCAGAAGATGGTCGAACCATCAAGGATTCTAAATTTGCCGGGGAGTAGAGTGTCAGCTTTACAGTGGATCTTATTCACCTCGTTTAAGTATTTTACTGCTGGGTATAAGAAAAAATTTCGATTTGCCAGTATGTCAATAATAGGTATCGCAGTTGGATTAATTGCTGTTATTGTCATAATTGGTATTATGAACGGTCTACAGCAAGGATATTTGAATGATTTAATTGAGATTGAATCATATCATGCAAGAATAACAGTTGAGCCCGGAACAGATAGTGAAAAATTTCACAAGTTCTTAAAAGATACTGGATATGTTCAATACTCTTTTGAATTTATGGAACTCGAAGGAGTTATACGTTCATCTTATGTTGAACCCCAACCTTGTTTAATCAAGGGGCTTCCTGCTGAAGTGTATGATAGTGATTTAGGTTTTAAAGAAGAGTTGTCTGTGGTGTCCGGAAATTTTGCTATTGACTCACTGGATCAGATAGTTCTTGGTAGAAATCTTGCTGTTAATATCGGGGCAGGCGTAAATTCATTAGTCGAGCTTTTGGTTATTGGTGAAGGAAAGACAATTAATTTTGTTCCACTTAAGAAACAGATGTCAGTTATGGCTAAAGTAGGCACTGGATATCCGGAAATAGATTCTTTGCTTTGTTTTGTTAATATATCCCTTCTTAAGAAAATGCTTCCAAAAACTATTCCCAGGATTGGAATTAAGCTAATTGACAAAGACAAAATACATGCATTTATTGATGAGGCAGAAAAGTTCAATGGTGTTATAGTGGTAGAATCATGGAAAGAAATCAACAAATCACTCTATTCAGCATTGATGTTGGAAAAATACAGCATGTTTATCATATTGTTTCTTGTTTTCCTGGTAGTCTCAATTAACATTAAAAATTCGATTGAGAGACTTGTTTTTTCTAAAAAGAAAGATATTGGTATAATGGCTGCTGTAGGGGCTTCAGAAATCAATTTAGTAGCTGTTTTTATTTTACAAGGTATCTATATAGCATTTTTTGGTATAGTATTTGGATTAGTTTTTGGTATTTTAGCTGCAAATAATGTTAATTTAATTCTTTCTTCATTAGGATCCGTCATAAAGATGTTAACAGGGTCTAGTTCTATATTTTTCAATTATTCTTTTCCTGTCCGGATTATTCCGACGGAACTTGTTTTTTTATCATTAGGGATATTGATTTTAAGTCTTGGAGCATCCTGGATTGCAGTAAAGAAAATTATGAAATTTGAGCCGGTAAGGATACTGCATTATGAATAATAATGGATACTGCATTATGAATAATAATCAAACACATGAAACAGCTGTAAAAGTTGAAAATCTTTCAAAATCATATATTAATGGAACAGAAACGCTCACGGTTCTTAATTCCATTAATTTTGAACTTAGAACAGGATCCTCTGTTGTAATTATGGGGAAAAGCGGGTGTGGTAAAAGTACTTTTCTCCATCTGATTGGAGGGTTGGATTCTGCTGATTCAGGTTCAGTGTATGCTGCAGGAAAAGAAATAAATACATTGAACTCTGACGAACTTACTCAATTTAGAAAAAATCATATTGGCTTTATTTTTCAGATGCATTATTTACTTGAAGATTTTACTGCTTTGGAAAATCTCATAGTCACATCCATGATTCATGGAAAAAAAAGAAGAGAAGCAAAAGAAAATGCCCTGAGATTGATGAGTGACGTAGGTTTATTAAATAAAGTTCATAATTTTCCGGGTCAGCTTTCAGGGGGAGAAAGGCAGCGAACAGCTATTGCACGTGCATTAATAAATGACCCTGATATTATACTTGCCGATGAACCTACCGGCAATCTTGATGAAGAAAACTCTCGCATCATTGAAGATCTGCTTTTTGGGTTGGTAAAGAAATATTGTAAAAGTTTGGTTCTTGTGACACATGATCCCTATATTTCAAAGTTTTCAGACAGGACTCTATTTTTGAAAAAAGGTGTTTTTAAAGGTGATATGTGAAGTTAATTAATCATGGATCCCTTTTTTGGGCAAGAAAAATAATGAATTTTCATTCCTCATCAAAACAAAAAAAGAAACATATTATCTGGTCAGTTTTTATTGTTGCTTTTTCTGTTGTGCCGCTTATTATATCAATTATTCTAATAAATGGTATGACAGAAGGGATCATAGAAAAATATATTGATCTGCAGAGCGGACACATTCAGGTTTACTCCCCTTTAGATATTACAGAAACAGAGAAAACCGAATTTATGAGCAATGTCCTGAAAATACCGGAAGTGGATTCGTGTGAATTTATATATGAAGGGTATGGAGTGTTATATTCATCAAAAGGATCATACAGTACTATACTACGCGGAATAACTGAATATTTTCTTGAAGATAATGAAATTATTGAAGAGTTTTCTGCTATAACAGGATCGTTAGTAATTAGCAGCACCAGGGATATTGTTATTAGCAGAACAATAGCTGATAATCTTGGTTTAGATCTTTTTGATCGGTTGGCTATAGCTGCAGTCAGCAACTCTTCAGGCCAGACATTTTTCAAACCGACTTTACTTGAAGTTTCAGGGATCATCAATTCCGGGTACAGGAACCTTGATAAACAGTTGGTATTTATCAGTAGTAATAATGCTTCAAATATACTGAAGGATTCAGGAAAACAATATTTTTCGATTAGGCTTAACTCAAACAAACTTGGCGATGTCTATGATACAGCTGAAAAAATACATATCTTAATAAATGATACATCATGGGTAGTAAAAACCTGGGATATGTTAAATAGAAGCTTATTTAGAAATTTTGCTGAAACAAAAAACATTTTGTATGTTGTTATGGCATTAATAATTATGATTTCAGGTGTAAATATCTCTTCATTATGTATAATGCTTATACAGGAAAATTATATTAATATTGGAATAATGAAAGCTGTTGGTGCGCCTTCCCGCGCTATTAGGCAGTCTTTTCTGCTAGCTGTAATGTCAATTAGTTTTCTAGGTGCTTTTATTGGTGTTTTTATTGGTCTTCTAATTGGAATAAATCTGAATACAATTTTATCAGCAATTTCCCATACAGGAATTGCTGCAGCTGATTATTATCTAATTTCAATTCCTATTCATATTCATATAAAACAATTACTTTTAGTTGTTCTATTTACTTGTATTATTTCATATTTATCAATATTGATACCTTTAAGAAGATTGAAAAATATAACTACCATCAAGATCCTTAATACTACATGAAACAATATATAGTTTTTGTATTGTTTTTT
>JAGLNY010000277.1 GCA_023139255.1 Spirochaetales bacterium | reverse complement strand
CAGAGCCGGAACCAGAGCCGGAACCTGAGCCAGAGCCGGAACCTGAGTCTGAGGACGAACCAGAGGATGAAGAAGAAATTCGTTTTAATGACGATGACGACGAAAATTATTTCATAGATGAGGAACCTGAAGAAATCGAACAAAAACCGACTAAACGCGAAATAGTTGAAGGCTATGTGAAGGATGGCCTTGATATTGCCCGCATCTCAGAATTGTCCGGCATACCCCGAGGTGAAGTTGAATTAATCCTTGAGTTGATTGACTTTACGGAATCGTGAAAAAAACACCCAAAAAGAGAGCTAAATTTTAAAATTACTTGACGCCAGTAAAAATATCTTAGTATGTTTAGTGTGCAGTTAGGATACCTTTGTGATTCCGAAATTGTTTCAATAAAAATGCTCAGTGTATAGTGCTGGGCTTAGTATATATATAGGGGAAATGAATGGCTGAAGAGAAGGAACAAGCAGCTGCAGTAGAAAGCGAAGAGGAAACTGTGAAATCTGCTGCTAATGAGAATGGTGAGACTCCCGAAGGGGAAACTTCTGAAGAAGGGAAAACTTCTGAAGAGGCAGATGAGCTTACTCAGGAAGAGCAGGAACTATTACAATCACTGACGGATACAGTAGATTTAGAAAATGAAAACTCTGAATTAAAAGATCAGCTTCTGAGAAAACAGGCTGATTTTGATAATTTCAGAAAAAGGATATTCAGAGAGAAAGAGGAAGCGATAAAATATGCAAACTCAAATCTTCTTTCAGATCTGGTTTCGGTTATTGATGATTTTGAACGGGCTATAGGGTCTGCTGAAGATTCAGATGATTTTGATAGTTTTCTTTCAGGATTTCGCCTGATAGAGAAACAATTTGTCGGGATGCTGGAAAGGAATTGGGGCTTGAAAAGAATGGAAACCGTAGGGAAGGAATTTGACCCGCAGGAACATGAAGCCCTGATGATGGAAGAGTGCGAAGACTGTTCGACTCAGACCGTTATAGAAGATTATCAGAAAGGATACTTTCTACATGATCGGGTACTAAGACACGCCAAAGTTAAGGTGGGAATACCCATGACAGAAGAGAAAGAAGAAGAACAGGAAGCTGGAGAAAAAGTAAAATAATATATAAGCCGATTTCAGGATTGGCTATTGAAATATTTATTACAATTTATTGAATAGAAAATAAGGAGACAGATACATGGGACGTATCATTGGAATCGATTTAGGAACAACTAACTCTTGTGTTGCAGTTATGGAAGGGGGTGAACCTGTAGTTATTCAGAATTCTGAAGGTCAACGCACTACCCCGTCAATCGTTGGATTTACCAGTAAAGGTGAGCAGTTGGTTGGGCAGCCTGCAAAAAACCAGATTGTGACTAACCCTGAGAATACTATTTATTCTATTAAAAGGTTTATGGGGAGAAGGTATTCAGAGGTGCCGTCGGAAATAAAAATGGTACCGTATAAAATAATGGATTCAACCGGTGGATTAGTCCGTGTGGAAGCCCAGGGGAAAGATTATTCACCCCAGGAAATATCTGCTGCTGTACTACAGAAAATGAAACAGACTGCTGAAGATTATCTTGGAGAAACGGTAGTGGAGGCAGTTATCACTGTTCCGGCATACTTTAATGATGCTCAGCGTCAGGCTACAAAAGATGCAGGT
The DNA here is from genome assembly GCA_023139255.1 of Spirochaetales bacterium. Lineage (GTDB taxonomy): Bacteria > Spirochaetota > Spirochaetia > JABMQR01 > JABMQR01 > JABMQR01. The sequence goes on along the minus strand of JAGLNY010000277.1, from coordinate 964 downwards.
AAAATCGCAGGCTTGGAAGTAAAAAGAATCGTGAACGAGCCGACAGCTGCCTCACTGGCGTATGGATTCGGTAAAGATAATAATCATGAGGAAAAAATAGCTGTATATGATCTCGGTGGCGGAACTTTTGATGTCTCAGTGCTTGAGCTGGGTGACGGGGTTTTTGAGGTAAAATCAACAAATGGAGATACCCATCTTGGTGGAGACAACTTTGATCAGCGGGTAATTGACTGGCTGGTTTCCTCATTCAAGGCAGAGACCGGGATTGATCTCTCAAAAGACAATATGGCACTGCAGAGGTTGCGTGAGGCTGCTGAGAAGGCAAAGATCGAGCTTTCCAGTCGGCAGGCAACTGATATCAACCTGCCGTTTATCACAGCAGATGCTTCCGGACCGAAGCACCTCCAGATAAATCTTACCAGAGCTAAATTTGAGCAGATGGTTGAGGATCTTATTGAGAAAACAAAAGAGCCATGTAGAAAGGCTATGAAAGATGCAGGGGTTGTACCATCTGATATCGATCAGATAATTCTTGTCGGCGGCTCAACGAGAATTCCGGCTGTCCAGGCAGTAGTTAAGGAACTCTTCCAGCAGGAACCGCACAGGGGAGTGAATCCTGATGAAGTAGTTGCTATGGGTGCTGCTATCCAGGGCGGAATCCTGAGTGGTGACGTTAAAGATGTGCTGCTTCTGGATGTAACCCCTCTTTCTTTAGGCATTGAGACCCTTGGCGGAGTTTTTACAAAACTAATCGAGAGAAACACCACTATTCCGACAAGGAAAAGCCAAACCTTCTCAACTGCAGCCGATAATCAGACAGCTGTCTCAATACACGTTCTGCAGGGTGAGCGCGAAATGGCATCAATGAACAGAACTCTTGGTAAATTTGATCTTATCGGAATACCGTCAGCGCCTCGTGGTGTGCCGCAGATTGAAGTGACATTTGATATTGATGCAAACGGAA